>CALLXF010000105.1 GCA_938015805.1 uncultured Saprospiraceae bacterium
GTTGTTAAAAAGCTAAAATCAAAATAATAGTCTTTTGGCTTTGTTTGAATATAACTTGCTTGTTTTCCAGAACTGTGATAAGCTAAATAGTCCGCATCTGGTGTTCCATCAAAAAAAGAGAACCCTACCGGATCATAGTTGTTAGTTATATTATCTAAATCCGTTGAAGAAGAACTAACTTCATCTAACCAGCTTGTAATAAGTGCTCCTTTATCACTCAGATTACATTCAATTTCTAAATCATCTGGGCAGTCAAGGTCTGGTCCAGGATTAGAAATAGTCACACTGATACTACACTCATCTACATTTCCTAATACGTCAGTTACTCTTAGCGTAATAGGAACAGTCGTGTTTTGATCATCGCATGCAAACGTTCCACAACCTACACATGAAACTGTTACATTATCAGTACAACTATAATTTACGCTATACATTACATTAACTCCAGGTACTAAAGTAACTGAGGTCTGATCAGTAGTAACTATTTGATCTGCAGTACAGACTAATTCTGGTTTCTCAGATGCATTTACTGTTACTGGAATCACTTGCTCACAATCATTATCATCTATTACAGTTACTGTATAAACACCTGGAGATATGTTGTTAATATCTTCCGTAGTTGCTCCATTAGACCAAGAGTAAGTATAAGGACCACCAGAAGCATCCACAATTAAATCAATAGACCCATCTGAACTTGATGGACATGTTGCATTTGCTACGGTAACGGTATTTTCATTTGGACAACAATCTGGTTGTCCCATTCCACATTGAATTCTAACAGGGTCAGAAATATTTCCAAAGTTTGTAAATACAGGGGCCGCTAATGTTCCACTTGCCCATTTTATCGTATTAATTCCAGAAACAAAATCTGGATAAAAATCAAAGGTGGTATTACAACCTACATTCCCAATGAGAGCACCGTCGGTGCAACAGTTTGCCCAACGCCAATTAGCTGTAACAGAAGGAAAAATGCCACTTATCTCACCTGGGTCATCAGAAAAATCCAATGTTGCTCCAGCCGGCAAACAGAAAAAATCAATACTTCCACTTCCTCCATTTCCTCCTCCAGCATCATCAATTAAAATAAACAAACTAACTTCTCCAGTCAATGTATTTTCATATAAAAATAGAACTACTGCATCGTTCATTTCTAAACCTGTATTTGCAGATGCTCCATTAGGTGTGCCGTATTGATAAAAGCTTACATCATCTTCAGCATTTTGAATCGCACTTATATTAAATGATTGTGATCCCTGAGTTGCAGTACAATCACAAGTCATCATTTTAGATTCTACCTCACCGGTAGTATCATTTTTGACTGCATCATTTAAAAAAGAAAGATTAGAAATTCCTGTGCCTATTATTATAGGTTTAGCTTGAGCCAATGAAGCTTTCTCTGGAGTCAATTCATCACTAAAAACATCGTCATACGAAAATTGTACTGCCTGACACTCGCCATGCATTAATTTAAAAGCAGATTTTTCATTGGCTTTAGCTTCAGGAATTTTTATCCATATATCCGCAAAAGCATCTGTCTCATTTTCTATCCAGTAAGGCATCAAACGATCTTCTGAATCTCCAAAAATGATTTTAGAGAAATCTTTAACTGATGTACTTTTTTTATTTATTCTTATTTTAACGAGATAATCAAATAAATCTGAGCCACTCATTTCTTGCAAATTGAAATCTATAGTTTCTCTACAATCAAAAAGAGATTTAATTATATTAGTCTGATTTAAGTTAGAAAAGCTAACTGATCCAAAAGCCCCGTATGGACTAGGATTATTTGATGGGATTGTATTATTTTCTAGATATGCAAAGCCATTAGGATCGTAATTATTTGTTATCGACTGGATTCCACATAGATCAGTCGCAGATATGGAGTTTAACCAATCAGAAATCAAAATTCCTTTACCACTTAGATTACATTCTATCGACAAATTAGATGGACAAGTCATAGTAGGACCTGATGTATCTACCACTGTCACATCAAAGCTACAAGTAGAGGTCTTGGCTGTATTATCAGTTACTGAATAAGTTATCGTAGAAGTTCCCTTAGGAAACGAAAGACCATTTGCATTACCACTTCCAGAAGCAGTCAAAGCTCCCGTTACTGTATAAGTGGTTACCAAGTCTGAAACTGGTGTACAATCATCAAACAATACTGTAGGCTCTAATCCTGAAGCTATCAATGCTTCGCAACCAGTTGCATTTACATTTTGAGTTACATTAGAAGGACACTCTATGGTAGGTGCTACACAATCAATAAAACTATCCGTAAAACTTACAGGATACAACTGAGAACATGCCTCATCAAAATACCACGATTGTGAACCGATCACTTCCACAACATTTATATTGAGATTTACAAAACAAGCAGGAGGTGTAAATTCCCAATATACCCAGTCATTATAAACATCTGCTCTACCTGGACAAGAAGATAATATAGTCAAGGGCCCTTTACAATCTGGGAGATTATCCTTAGTTGTATCCCATACAACTCCATCCGGAATCTGTTGCTGATTAGTAGTCACACCTGTGGACGTATCTGTTACATCTATGGATACTAGTGCACTCGTTACATTTCCTGGGGAAATATTTCCGTGCCAGTGCTCAATATATACGCGAATTTTACCTTGATCAGTAATACAATAAGCTACCTGGGTTCCATGAGAATAGGCATTTATACTAACCGTAACAAAAAGAATTACTGTTAAAATAAATTTTTGAATAGTCGAAAACGACTTACTCAAACTTGTAAGAGATGTGTACATAAGTTACCAAATTGTATTATTACAGCCCGTTATGGACAGCAAAATTTGGTTCTATACAGTCTAGATTGGTTGCTTTTAAGGGTTTTTACTCTTACTAAAGGTGCAAATCAATAACAAATATATAAATTTTATTAATATGTAATGAGCGATTTATATTCTAATGTTAATATTTCCACATCTTCTAGTAATCTTTTTATATCGGAATCAATAGTTCCATTATAGATACCTCTAACCCTTTGGTCTTTATCGACCAATATAAAATTTTCGGTATGTAAAAAATCGTCTTCATCCGTCTTATGACCGATCTCTTTATCGGCAAAATAAGAATCACGAGCGATCTCATAGATTTCCTCTTCTGCTCCAGTTAGTAGATGCCAGATGTTCGAATTTACTTTTTTCTCATTGGCGTAAGCCTTAAGTCTTTCTACATTATCTATCCACGGGGTAACTGTATGGGATAATAATAAAATGTCATTTCTATTTTTTATCTCTTCCTGTATCCTATACATATTGTCAGTCATGATCGGACAAATGCCTGGGCAGATCGTAAAAAAGAAATTTGCAACATACATTTTATCTTCAACAGTCTTGCGAGAGATAGTTTGTCCATCCTGATCGGTAAAAAAAAAGTCACCTATTTTGTGAGTGTCCTTATCTGGATCATTTAACCAGATAGGTTCCAGTTCAGCTGATATAAAATAAGGAAGGCTCACTTTAGCGGCATCGTTATTTTTCTTGCAGGCTGTCGCCCAAATTAATATTACGATACAGCAAATTTTTATATACCTATGCATCTTCATCTTATTCTACCATGGGAAATACCGAAATGCAATCAGACGAACCCAGTAAACCATAAAGTCGTCCATTTCTTTTCTTATAGTTAACTAGTACTTTACCGTTTATATCTGTTATTTTTTGAGCCACTATAGAGTCTAAAACATATTCCCTTTCTATTTGGATTTTTCCAGAGGGATAATATTCTTTATAAGATCCATTTCTTTTTCCATCCTGTAAATAATATAGATAAGATAGATTTCCATTATCATGGTAGCCTTTTACAACTTCCTGATTATTAGAAAAAGTGCAGGATGATAAAAGCATGATGCATAAAATCTTAGTCGTTTTCCTCATCCTCCGGTTCCAAAATAATTAATTTGATAAGTTCGATTTTCTTTTCGCTGACTCGTTCAAAGATAAATTTCATCCCGTCAAGTACAATCTCAGACCCTTCCATCGGTATAGATCCGGAGGTCATTACAATATAACCTGATAGTGTATGGTACTCTCCCTCAGGAATATCTAAATCCGAATATTTTTCGTTTATCATATCTAGCTCTACCCTTCCACTAAAGCGATATGTCCCATCAGAAATATGTTCATCAATAAGTATCTCGGAATCATGCTCATCTTCTATCTCCCCAAAAATTTCTTCTAGAATATCTTCTAAAGTGATGATACCAGCTGTCCCTCCAAATTCGTCTACAACGCATGCGATATTTGTCCGCTCCGCTATAAATCTATTTAATAGTAACTGGATATTCATAGCTTCCGGCACATAGGATATCATCATAACGATATCTCTTATAGAATCTGGATTTTGTAATAGCTGCTGATGATGTACATATCCGAGCACGTTTTCTACATCCCCATCTACGACTATAATCCGAGAGTGATTACTCTCTCTAAAAACAACAAGTAAATCCTCCATCGTCACTGATATATCGACATCAGTTATCTCCATCCTCGGAACCATACAGTCTCTTACTTTAAGCTGATTTAAGTTTAAAGCATTAGTAAGTATTTCTTTATCTATGTTTTCATCTTGTTCTGATACCTCCTCATTTATAAAATGTCGGAGATCGATCATACTCAGGGCATTATCTGTTTTCTCGATCGGTGCTCTAAATATATATCTCAAAATAAAACTCGATAACTTAGTCATGATCCAAGTAGGAACAGCGAGTAACCACTGAAAAAACTGTAAAGGATATGCGGCAGTGTATAAAAAGCTAGTGGCATATAATCGAGAAAATGTCTTAGGCAAAAATTCCCCAAATATCAATACCACTATAGTTATCAATACAGTGTTTACTAAAAGTACCCAAATCGCATCCGGATTAGACTCCCCAAAAAGCGGAGCTAAAAACTGAGTCATCAAAAATGTAAAAACGACTAGGGCTATATTATTCCCTACAAGTGCTGTAGCAATAAATTTCCTGGCATTCTGATACATATTATAAATCAGCTTACCTCTTTTAGTTCCTTTATCCTGAAGTACTTCCATTCCCAGCTTATTAGAAGAAACAAAAGCGATCTCGGATCCCGAGAAAAATGCAGACAAAATTAAAAACAAAATGATTCCCAAAATCAGTCCCATAGTTACTTACGTTTAATCATTTTTGTTTTTGCTGGAGTAGCTTTACGTTGCGTATCATCCTCATCTGTTGCGTCATTATTCTTTCCTAAATTCTTCATGTATTCACTGGAAGTCATTTTAGACGAAAACCTATTTTTGATTTCAAATCTAGTAAAATCAGCATTAGACTCAAAACCATAGCCATAGCTGGTATCTCCTTTCTCAGGTTGTGAGATCATTACAAATTTATTAGTACTAGCGATCTGGTCTTTTTCGTTCCAGATCAGTTCCGACGTTTCTAATTTTTCGTTTCTACGATTAATAAGAACGACGGAGTCCCTAACGATAATTATATTTTCTTTTTCTTTTCTGACAGCATACTTAGATTCTAACCAAGCATTAGGTTTTTTATTTGCTCCAAAAAACTCAGCCTCTATACCTTGATCAAATTCCTCATAAGGAGATCTTTTGTCTAAATGTCTCTTGAGCACGGGAGCTTCTAAAACTAATTTTATCTGTGCAGAATCACTATAAATAATTTCGATATTCCTTGCTGTTTCTATTTTAATTTCTTCTTTACTCATCAGAGAGTTTACCTCTTCTATATCATTAGAACAAGCCAAAAGTGAAATTAGAAATAAAATAAAAAGACTATTTTTTATCATCCTTTGATCAGTGTGATATCTCCAGAATATGGCCTCGTATCATCGGGACCATCGCTGTCACAAAATTCTATCAAAGCAAACCAAGAAAACACCTGAGTTCCTAGATCATCTGATTTAAAGTCACCGTTCCATCCTAGATCTGGATCATTTAAAGGAACATCTTCTTTATAAAATATCAGCTCTCCCCATCTGTCGTAAATGTAGAATTCTCTAATAATAATAGCTGCCGGTCCTCCATAGAGCGTAAATCGATCATTAAACCCATCTCCGTTAGGTGTAAAAATATTAGGGCCATAAATCGGATAATCCTCTTCTACAAATACAGTTACCTCATCAGATGCAGAGCACCCGACCTCATCGATAACGGTAAGTGTATACGTCGTCTGACCTGGAGCGATCGCTATAGGGTCTAGACAGTCTAAACAGGATAAGGAATTATTATCAGATGTATCCTGAGCGTTCCAGCTAATACTATCCATAACCCCTACTGGAGCATAACTTCCAGAAAACTGAGTTTCAAAACACAAATCTACTGTTACATCTGGACCTGCATCCACAACTAACTCAGGTGGAGATGTAATCGCCACTTCCACTGAGTCGGTACATCCTTTTATATCCTGAATTTTTATCTCATAATTACCAGCATCTAATCCTGCAAAAACAGTAACTGGAAAAAAATCACTATCATCGAGAGAAAACTGATATTGGGGAGTTCCATTGGCTCCAGCCACCTCTATACTTCCATCTGGTATCGTGGCACAAACTAGATCTTGTACATCTATAAGTTGTATCTCTATATCTGTAAGATCATCACAACAAGGCTCTGCAAATAACGGCAACACTTCTGTAATAATACATCCCTGATCCGATTCTATAGTCAGTGTTATAAATTTATCTCCAAAACTATTATAGATCACCGGATGAGGTCCTTCTGTATCCGCTGTCGCTGGTACTGCCCCTTCTCCAAAATTCCAATCATAACTTACAATCGTCCCATTAATAAACGAGCTAAAATTCTCAACGGTAAAAAAAGTATCACATCTGAGTCCTTCGTCTGGATCTATGGTAAACATTGCTTCAGGTCCTTGGAACGTTCCAGTCCCTCCAAATTCTATTTCAAAACCTACACCACTACTTGTGAAATTACTTATACCTAAAGCATAACTTACACCTGACTGCATCACTATTGACTGCACAAATCCGTTTTCGTTAGATTCACAATTAAAATCTTCAGAAATCTCAGTATCTGTATCATTCATTCCAGTGAGATCACCACAGTTATCTGGATTAGTAGGACTATTAAATGCACATCTAAGATGAACTTTATCTCCACAATTACTAATACCACTAGGTAGCTCATACAATGCCCAGTCTAAATCATCACCTGGCAAAATAGGATCTAAAATAAAGGTCAATGTACCTGGCATATCACATGTCCATTGAAACCAAGTAGACTGATCTTCTACTAAATTAGTAACCTGTCCTTGCTCATCCGTTCCACAAGGAATACTTCCAAATTCTGTATTATCTACCCCGGCTCCTATGACTGATTGCACTATAAAAGGTGATTTATCACATAAAACAGAACCTAGATTACAATCTTGTTCTGGTTCCTGCGGTGGGTTAAAATTACGCGTACAAATCGTAAAAGTTCCTGTAGTATTTGCTCGGCCTCCCACTCTGACTAGATAGGATTGACCTATAGTTAGATCTCCTCTAAAAATAGTTGTAGCTCCATCGTTTTGGGTATCCGAATCACATCTGAGTTGCTGATAAGTCTGACAGCCATCATCGATATATAAAGCAACCTCCGGCTGCACTAAAGTACCTCCTGTCATCTGACCGTTAGCATTACCAGAAACAGTAACATTAATAGCACGAGCAAAAGAAATAAATCTAAACCAAACGTCATTATTAGAATCATTCCAACAATTAGGAGTGCCTACATTAGGATTTCCTGGGCCCGCGTTTATATTATTAAATTCACCAAAAGACGAGCAATAATCTATAGGGTCAGCGATAATAAATGCTGTACCACAATTAGTGTTTGTAGGTTGGGCATTTCCTAATTGGCTAAAGCCAATAAAAACTACTAGAAAGGTAAAAAAATGTCTTTTCATTTAGCTATATATAGTGATGGAGACCATAAATGGCAGTATCATAACGAAGTTAAGGATAAAATCATTTGTAAACACGTATAAAAATGAAGGTTATGGCATTTTGGCGATATATATATGGTATCGTGCTATATATAATCGAATTTGGATTCATACATTTGCCTTTTAATAAGATAGGTTATGACATTCAAAGCAGAGATAAACATTATGCCTCATAAAGAGTTACTAGATCCTCAAGGAAAAACAGTAGCTAAAAACATGAAGAATATAGATATCGATAATGTAAAAGATGTAAGAATCGGAAAGCATATCGTAATGGAGCTAGAGGCGGGTTCTTTAGATGAGGCTAAAGCCAATGTAGAGCTAGCTTGTAAAAAACTACTAGCTAATGTGATCATGGAGAAATACGAGTATACCGTAACACCATCTTAAATTATACCTGATGTTATATCTGGTCCCTACTCCTGTCGGAAATATAAAAGATATAACCTACCGTGCTGTCGAAGTACTCCAAGAAGTGGACCTTGTTTTATGTGAGGATACTCGTGTGAGTAGAAAATTAATGCAGGCATACGGTATCGACCAAAAACTAATCTCATTCCACGCTCATAACGAACACCACCAAGTTGATCGCTGGATAAGCGAATTGCAAAATGGAAAATCCATCGCTCAAATAAGTGATGCCGGAACACCTGGGATTTCTGACCCTGGATTTTTACTGGTCAGAGCCTGTCACGAAAACGATATTACAGTTACAGCTTTACCAGGAGCGACTGCTTTTGTCCCTGCATTAGTTTCTAGTGGCCTGCCTTGTGATCGATTCCACTTTGAAGGATTTTTACCTCAGAAAAAAGGACGACAAACGAGATTAAAATTTTTAGCAACGGTGGAATCTACCATCGTTCTATATGAGTCTCCTCATCGTCTGATCAAGTGTCTCGGACAAATCGAAGAGCATCTAGGGGCAGATAGAGAAGTAGTGGTTTGTAGAGAGATCAGTAAAATGTATGAGGAAGTGATTAAAGGAACTGCTACAGAACTAATAGATAATTTTTCTGCCCGCCCTTCTGTAAAAGGAGAAATCGTAATTATAATTGCTGGGAAATAGATAAATCTATTTACTAGCTTTGATATATTATGATTAAACATGTCAAATTTTTTGGTTATTACTTTTTTGGATGGTTATCTTTTTTTTTCATTGCGAGAGGAATATTTTATTTCAGTAATTTTCAAATATTGGGAAGCCTTGAGAAAAAAACTGTTTTTTGGTCATTTATGCTCGGGTTACGTTTGGATCTTTCATTGGTTAGTTATCTCATCGCATCAATCCTTTTATTAAGAATCATCACTTTGATATTCAATGGTCATTCTTTGTTTATTACCTTAACTAAAACTATTACATTTTTATATGTTGCTATCGTCAATTTATTGGTTATTATCGATACATTGATATTTCCCCACTGGGGAATTAGGCTTGATTCCACTATTCTGATCTATTTGAACACCCCGATAGAAATGATGGCTTCTTTAAAAACAAGCCAATTATTGATTGCAACGATAATATACTTTTTAAGTATTTATCTTTCTTATTTTTTCTTTCTTAACATTATTAATAGATTCATCTACAAGAATTCAAAATTTGAGTTTATTTTCTTTCTAATACTTTTGTTTTGTACAGTAATAGGAATTAGAGGTGGACTACAGGAAATTCCAATTAATCAAAGCAATATTTATTTTTCTACAAATCAAAATGCCAATCACCTTGCGAACAATGGTATTTGGAATTTTGGTTATTCTTTCTTCAAAGGGATTCACAATAAAGAAAATCCTTATGTTCTTTTAGAAAAAAAAGAAGCAGAAAAAATTATATACTCAAGAATTGAAAATATTAATAGTAAATATATTTTAGAAAGGAAAATTCTAAACAACTCTAATCCAAATATAATTTTAATCATTTGGGAAAGTCTAACAGCCAAAATAGTAAAGCCGTTAAATGGATATACAGATGTAACTCCTAATTTCAACCGACTTTGCAATGAAGGATTACTCTTTACTAATTTCTATGCCAATGGAGATAGAAGTGATAAAGGTTTAGTCTCCCTATTAAGTAGCTACTATCCACAATGTCAGAAAAGCATTATCAAAACACCAAGTAAAAGTAAAAGCTTACCTATCATTACTAAAACATTTTCAGATGATGGTTATAATTGCAGTTTCTATTACGGAGGTGATTTAAATTTTGGTAATATGAATTCGTATCTTCTTAATGCAGGCTTAAATGAAATTATTTCAGGATCGGATTTTGATAAAAACCAATGGAACAGTAAATGGGGCATACATGATCATATTGTTTTAGAAAGAGTTTTAAAAGACTTACAAAATGATAAATCAAAACCTTTCTTTAAAACTATTTTTACATTGACAAGTCATGAACCCTATGAGTTTCCTGGAGAATCACAGTTTAAAGAGAATACGGAAATAGATCGATTTAAAAGTGCTCATCATTATACAGATCATTCTATAAATCAATTTATAGATGTTGCGAAAAAGCAAGACTGGTGGAATAATACCTTAATTATTATTACCGCTGATCACGGACATAGATTACCAATGCATAAGGGAGATCATAATTCTCCTGTTAAATTTCATATTCCTATGTTATGGCTTGGAGGGGCTTTAGATAGTATTGGCATTGCTGATAATTTTGGATCACAAACAGATCTCAATTATACCTTATTAACAGAATTGGGTAAAAAAAATGAATTAATAAGTTTTCCGTTTTCTAAAAATTTATTTTCAAGAAAAAAAATGGACTTTGCACACTATATTTTCAATAATGGATTTGGAATTATTGATTATAACGGCAATTGTGTTTATGACTATAATTCTAACAATATCTTAGAAGAAAGTGGATTGAATAAATATTCTAGAAGAAAATTAGGGCTTTCCTTTACGCAAGTTTTATTTGAAGACTATTTGAAAAGGTGAAAATTTGGGAGAAATTAAATATATTTCTCCCAAATAATATTATTTATTTAACTACTTCAAAAACCCCTGAATATTTCTTGTTTTTATCAACATCAAAGAAGGTTACTGAATGAACACCCGTTATGAATCTATCTATATTTAATACATACTCATTAGATTTTTCATTCATAATACCTGTGTAATTTAAGTTCTGATTAGAAATATTTGTTATTAAATACTTGCTAATACTCGAAAACGAATGTTTTATTCCGCTATTATCTACTAAATGAAATTTTACTGTTCCTAAAGAATTTATAATCGGATTTGGCATCGTACTAACTTTGATGATAGGATAATCATCATCACACATGTAGCGATATGGAAAAGTATGATTCTCGAGTTCTCCACAAGGTAAGAGAACATCAAATGTTACATTAAAATCAAAAAAAGGAGGCTCATGCAAAGGATTATTAATGTTTATTCCAAAATTTATATTGTTAGGATGTATCTCTTCATGAATAAAAACATCCCCTAAGACAGGTGGTGTACTAACCAAAGTGATATTAGGGTTCATTAAAACTAAATCTGAAATATTCGCCCCCCCTAGAGAAATTTGTATTCCTCCTCTACACGGATCACTTTCGAAATTAATACTATAATCTATATCTGACACGAATACTTCTAAGTCAAATACAATAACCCTTTCTTCTATACAAGAATCATTTGAAACTTCTTTTGATGTTAGAATTAATTGTCCAGGACCATTTTCTAACCCTGAAACACTGATACCATCCAAAAAAATATTATCAATTTCTAAATTAGTAGAAACAGAAATATCATAGTTACTCAAATCGTCATTTTCAATATTGAAATAATAATCTCCACTCCCACAAAGCTCATTATCACCTAAAATCAAATCTTCCGTAGTTTGCCACATGGAGAGAGGCCCACTAGATATCTCTGTGCTTGGCGGATTAGTAGCCTCAATGTATGCAGGGTTTTGATACGGGTTTTCTAATAAATTCATATATCCATTTTGTAATAAAACATTAATAAAATGAATAATATCCAAAGGACTTTGAACACTAGTCTGTATGTCATCACAATTATCCTGATTAGCGGATAGTGGTCCTCCATGACACCATTTAAAAAAGGATGAAGAGCCAGTGTTTGTACATTCAAACCCAATATTAGCCAATTCTTCTGGAGTGTAATCTCCGTCTAAAAAACAAGGAAGACTACAATCTGCATTAGTTAATTCTTCACAAATCAGAGGCAGCATATTATTTTCCCAACATTTTAAAGGGTTACCATAAGAATCTTCCAAACTAATTAAAGGGGAAGGAAGTTCTGGAATAGTATTATCACTAGGTTCAACACATTCAGAAAAGAATAAAAAGATATCATCTTTCTGATGTGGGTTGAAAATTAACTGTTCCAAAGTTGCAGTATGATAGTTTACTAAGGTTGAATAATTATACACATCAGGATAATTTGATCCCGTAACAATGGATTGTTTTACCCATGTCCGTGTATCAAAGACGTTTGCAAGTCCATTGTCGATAATCGTTTTGAAAGAATTATAAGCAGTTTCTTGAAATAAACTAAATTGTCTATCATCGTCGTTTATATAATTATAAACGTCAACCATTCCTCTGTAAACAGCTGAAGTATTGGCACCAATATTTGCATCAAGTTTTTCATGTGGCCCTAAACCATATTTCAATGAATGCATACTATCAAATGGTGAATTTGCTCCCGTTTCCGCTGTTTTAATTATTCCTTCCGCTATTTTCTGAGCTATATTCAATGGATATTCCCTACTAATTTGACCATTAGGACCTATTAACTCAACAAAAGCCCGTTTTGGAACAAATCTCTTGATATAAGACAATCCATAAAGTATTCCATTCATTTGATCCTGGCTCATAAAAATAAAATTACGAATGTCTAAATTAAACTTTACGTCACAAGGGTCAGTTGTTCCACAATTAAGCTCCTTTGTCCATTTATCATGTCCCAATGAACAGAGTCTTTGCCTATCAGTTTTAGAACCACAATCGTCACAAAATTGTTTTTGAGCAAAATTAAAAAATCGATTATAAGATCCAAAAGGTCCATTTTGAATACATAAGTACTCTTCTTCTTCATTACAATCATTATTAACAGTAAACCCCCAAGGCATGTCATCTCTTAAAAACCATCCAGTGTATCCTGTTACATTTAAAGGAACATCTGGGTTTTTAGCCGTTTCATAACCACATAGCTGGGTTTCAGTTAAAAAAATATGAGTAATTCTATTAGCAGTCATATCAAGACGCCGATAGGCTTGAAGACATAAGAAAATTTTATTCAATGTAATCCTAGCATTATTCGTGTTGCCCGCTTTTAAGTGTAAATCATATTGCATACTTAAATTTGCCATAAGCTGACCTAAACTAATCGTGCAATCTGCACCTAAACCCACTCCGGATTGAAACTCATTACCACTTACAAGATTACCTGGTAAATTTATATGAGTAGCAGGAAGGGACATTCCTGCTTCCGAATATTGCAGCTTATCATCATTCCAAATTCCTATACCATCAGATGTTAAATTTCCATATTCATCTAAAGGAAAATTAATAAAATGCTCTTCAAATTGGTTTTGATAATTCCAATATAAATCCATTATCTGATCTGCATTTTGATCAAGGCAGTTTTCAATAACTTGAGTAAACCCACTATTGAA
The DNA here is from genome assembly GCA_938015805.1 of uncultured Saprospiraceae bacterium. Classification (GTDB taxonomy): domain Bacteria; phylum Bacteroidota; class Bacteroidia; order Chitinophagales; family Saprospiraceae; genus JAHDHU01. The sequence goes on from CALLXF010000105.1 coordinate 13,611, forward strand.
AAATACTAATAAAGTAAAAAGGATAAAATATAATTTTCTCATTTTTTGTGATTTTGTGATTTTGTATATCTCTTTTTGATAACTGACATTGTTTTGTGTTTTTAATATTAAACAATTACTACCAATTAACTTATCTTAATGTCTGCTGGGGGGGGGGGAAGTCTAATTTGTTCTGAAATCATCTTTGTGTATCAAGTCCTAAATTATGTGTAGCAGTGAACTAAATTCCACTCTGATTCTTTCAAGTATGATAAAGTATTATAAGAATGTCAAATTTTATGCCGGAAAAAGTATGAACCCTTTGAATATCAGAAATCAAATAAGGTATTTAGCTCTGTAATAGAAGTAGAAATATATAAAGGGAAGAAGAATTACGTAGAAATCAACGTAGAAAATATTCTTATTACAGATATTACAAGTAGCATTTCTCAAGGAATATTAAAGCTCGAGCTAGCAGATAAAAAATATGAAAATATAAAGGCTCTAGTAAAGATCTATGTCGATTATTTACAATCGATCAAAGGTTACACTGCCTCTAGTTTTAAAATGAAAGATCTACTTGAGATCGATCGGTTAAAGATCGATTTAAATTCGACATGTAGTGATTTTCTAAATCTTAATGTAAAAAACGTGAACGTGGATTTAGATTCGGTACGCCACCTAGAAGTAGAGAGTTTCTGTGATTTACTAGAGACTTATATCAAATCTACATCAAAACTCAACGCTTACGAGCTAGTCACAAAGAACGCTTCGGTTGAGATATCTAGTATCGCCTTCGCAAAAATAAATATAAGTGATGACCTGAGTATCCAAGCCTCATCCATGCCTAAAGTTTTTTATTAAGTAGCCTAAAAACTTACAAGAAACCAGCATGGCGGAGATAAAGAAAGTTAGCGGAGATATAAAAAAATGAAGTAGGTTGTTGTTTGAGATAAAATATAAAGATTATTTTCTATAATTTAATTATTAACAGTAATAATTAGCTAGAGCTTAAAATCCCATAAACTGAATTTATAAACACTAGGTAGCTAAATACTATCAAAATAATAGACTGTCTTTAGACCTTCCTAAATATGCATCGGTCGATTTTCGAAAGCAGCTAGTGCGGCTTCTTTTACAGCCTCAGTGTATGTCGGATGTGGATGACAGATACGTGCCATATCCTCTGCCGAACCTCTAAACTCCATAAGTGCAACTGCCTCCATAATGACATCAGCGACTCTAGCTCCGATCATATGAACACCGAGTAGCTCATCAGTATTTTTATCAGCAAGCACTTTTACAAAACCTGCAGTATCCATACTGGCTCTAGCTCTTCCTAATGCCTTGAATGGAAATTTACCAACTTTATATTCTATACCAGCAGCTTTTAGTTCTTCCTCTGTTTTACCGACCGCAGAAACCTCAGGCCATGTATAAACTACACCCGGTATTAGATTATAATCGATATGCGGTTTTTGTCCAGCGATATATTCTGCTACGTAAACACCCTCATCCTCTGCTTTATGTGCAAGCATCGCTCCTTTGATCACATCACCGATCGCAAAAATTCCTGAAACATTAGTTTCTAAGTGATGATTAGTTTCGATACGTCCTCTATCGTCTAAAGCGATACCGACATTTTCTAACCCTAATCCTTCTGTATACGGTCTTCTTCCTATCGCGATAAGACAGTAATCCGCTTTGATATTAAAGGTATCTTCACTATCCCTTTTTTGTACCGATACATTGACAGAAGTCTTAGAAGCCTTTACATCTGTTACTTTATGTTTAAGATGGAATTTTATACCGATTTTTTTAAGAGATCTTTGCATCTCTTTTGCGAGATCTTTATCCATTCCACCGAGTAATTTATCTTGGAATTCTACTACCTCTACTTCTGTTCCTAATCTTGCAAATACACTTCCTAACTCTAGACCTATAACTCCACCGCCGACGACAACCATTCTTTTTGGAAGCTTATCTATATTAAGTGCTTCTGTAGAGGTAATTACTCTTTTCTTATCGTAATTAAAAGCAGCAGGAGTGATCGGCTTAGATCCTGTGGCTATGATTATTTTATCTGTTACTAGTTCTGTCGCTTTACCATCTGCAGCAGCAACTGTAACTGTATTTTTATCCTTTATTGATCCTACGCCTACATGCACATCAATATTATTTTTTTTCATCAGGTATGATACACCGTCACAAGTCTGAGTTACCACATCAGACTTACGTTTTATCATCTGCTTCATATCCAGTTTAAGACTCCCTACACCTATTCCATGCGCCTCAAAACTATGAGCCGCATTATGGTAATGCTCAGAGGAATCTAATAAAGCCTTAGACGGAATACATCCAACATTAAGACATGTTCCTCCTAGCGTGCTATATTTCTCTATAATTGCCGTTTTAAATCCTAGTTGTGCTGCTCTAATAGCTGCTACATATCCTCCCGGTCCTGATCCGATTACGGTAACATCGTACTTCATAAAATTCTAATTCTTATTATTGCTTTGATCCGATTTATTCGGATTTGGTTTAGCTGATTTATTATGTTGCGGTTTGTTATTCTGAGGTTTATTAGCTTGTCCTTTATTAGACGAACGATTAGACTTAGGTCTTGTATTTTGAGAAGCCTTATTTACAGGTTTCTTAGTTTGTGGTTTTCCTTCTGGTCCTTTGCTACTTTGAGCATTTCCACTTTGCGGCTTATCTCCTTGTGCCTTATTAGGATTAGGTTTTGCACTACGCTGGTTTTTATTACGATTGTTTCTATTACCTCTAGGTTTTGATTTAGGTTTATCAGCATTAGTATCTGCTTTACTTTCAGGCTTACGTGGACCTCTTTTTGAATTTGGCTTACGCGAATTTCTTTTTTTATTTTTTCCCTTACGACGTTTTACATCAGGCAACTGTATTACATCTGTCATCTCATCAGCTGCAAAAGTAATATCCTCGGCAGCCATTTCCTCGTACTCTTTTACTGGGAATAAATCTTCAGGTTTTTCTCCTTCTTTATTAAGTTTGATTATTTCTTTTACTCTATCCACACCTACTGCGACGATGGGACTTCTTCCCTTTTTTACGACGTAAGCAAAATACATGATCCTTTTAAAAATATCAATTTTAATGAGCTGAGCCTTTCCTTTTTCTGTATGGATGTAATCTGCTTTTTTAGGAAAATCTTCAATGGCATCTAAATATGTATCTAACTCATAATTAAGACAACACTTTAATCTTCCACACTGACCAGAAAGTTTTGATTGATTAATAGCAATATTTTGATATCTAGCTGCTGTTGTAGATACAGACTGAAAGTCAGATAACCACGTCGAACAACACAACTCTCTTCCACACGATCCGATCCCACCGATCAAGGCAGATTCCTGACGAGAACCTATCTGTCTCATTTCTACTTTTACTCTAAATTCCTTTGCATAATTTCTAACCAACTCTCTAAAATCTATTCTGCCATTTGCCGTGTAGTAAAACGTAGCTTTTCTCTTATCACCTCTATATTCTACCTCTCCTAGTTTTAAATCTAGATCAAGTGTTCTTGCAATCGCACGACCTCTTATTAGTGTATTTTTTTCTAATCCTCTCGCTTCTTCTAATTTTTCTAGGTCTCTATGATTTGCTCTACGGACGATTTTTTTATCGATTCCAGACTGACCAACAGATTTTTTCCGCATCTGTGCTCTTACAAGCTCGCCAGATAAACTGATACGACCGACATCATATCCCCCGTCATCATCTACAACTACCATATCTCCTGTAGTATAGGCAGCTGGATTATCATTTATAAAAAAGTTTTTTCTAGCTCCTTTTTTAAAACTTACTTCTACGTATTTAAAAGCATAAGGATCTGGAATATCCAGATGGTTAAGCCAGTCAAAAGTGTTCATTTTATTGCATGATCCGGAGGTACAGTGGCCTTTGTCACCACATCCCTGAGGAACCCCATTTTTAGTCGTACTGCATGATCCACATCCCATTATTACTACGTTTATATATATTAAACAGAAACGGCTTTTCTATGTAATAAATTACATATTTCCATACTTGTATGGGCTAATTCTATTTTGGTGTTTGCGTTTCTTGATAAATTGTAATGTAAGTTATTTATAATCTCTGATAGTTTTTCAACTTTATGTAAATCAATGATTTTTTTCATTTTTTGAGCCGATTCTTGCTCTGAAACCGATAACCTTAATGGCATATCTGTCAATAAGGAAAGCTGATATTCTCTCAGGAAGTGTAAGAAGTACTCCAAAAAGCTATTTTGTGAAGTTTTACCCAATTTAGCAAATCCATCTACCCAGCTAAAAACATCTGCTGGTTTTTTATCAAAAAGATAGTTTATCCTTAACCAAGTAAGTAACTGATTAGATAAATCAAATCGACTTTGATCATTGACTAGGTTTTGAGCTGTTCTTAAATTTCCATTACTTAGAAAAACGATTTCTTCTTTTCTATTATCCTCAATGTTATAATTACTAAGGTAACCATTAATCATTTGATCGCTGAGAGGAGAAACCGGAAAAAGCTGGCATCTAGATAAAATTGTGTTTAGAATCATTTCTTGTGATTCTGCTACTAAAAACAAAAATGTATCCTCTGGAGGCTCTTCTATAAGTTTAAGAAGTCTATTACCCTCTTTCCCTAAATACTCTGCAAGATAAATAATCATGACTTTATTAGATCCCTCAAAAGACTTTAGCCCTAGTTTTTTAATGATCTCATTACACTCCGTCGTATTAATATTTAGCTGTTTATTCTCAGCACTTATTTTCTCCGCCCATTCCTTTCCGTTAAAATACCTCGAAGATTCTAGTATTTCTCTCCATTCTATTAGAAAATCCTTACTGGTAGTATCTTCTCTTTTTTTATTATCTTTTTTAATAACTGGAAAAGCAAAATGTAAATCCGGATGTAACTGACGATTACTTTTTAAGCAAGCATTACAAGTGGTACATTTTTTTCCATTTTGAGGATTTTGACAAAGTAAGACTTCTGCTAATTCCAGGGCTACGTCTAAAGTTCCCCATCCCATATTTCCAATAAAGAGGAGTGCATGTGGAACCCTATCTGCCTTAACTAGCTGTGATAATCGTAATGAGATTTCTGGTCTGTCTATCAATTTTTACCTTTGTGTAAAGATAAGCAGTGTATCTTATTTAGTGCAGTGGATTAAAATTGTATTGATAATTAATTTACTTCTACATAGATGTAAACCATATCTGACTTAGTTTAGTTTTCCCTTAAAAAATTAAACCATAAAAACTGAGAATATCTTTTAAACCTAATAGACCTAATAATTGTTAAAAAAATATGAGAGTATCCATAATAAGAAAAGCCCATTTTAATGCATGTCATAGATTACATGTACCATCGTGGACGGACCAAGAAAACAAAGAAAAATTTGGACTTTGTAATAGTCCTAATTATCATGGTCATAACTATAACTTAGAGGTAAAGCTTACAGGAGAGACTAATCCGCAGACTGGCTATCTTATGGACTTAAAAGACCTGAAAGATATCATCAAAGCGGAAATTGAAGATCGATTTGATCACAAAAACTTAAATTTAGATACGGAAGAATTTAAAAATCTAAATCCAACTACTGAGCATTTTGCTTATGTTATTTATAATCTTCTAAGGAGTAAAATAGATACAGATATAGATATTAAGATCAGTTTATGGGAAACGGATAGGAATGGTGTAGAATATCCAGCAGACTAGTTTTAGAGATAATCTGATCCGGGTTTGATTTAAATTTTTTGGGCAATTACTTTCAAAAAGTAAAAGGGCAAAAAAAAAGACCAAGTGTATACTTGGTCTTTTTTATATAATTTTTGTAACTAAAATTTATCTTTTACTTAGTCTCAGTACTTTTAACGTTTCTCCTTTCTGATCAAACAACCGAACTAAAAACATACCATTTTCAAGATCACTAACATCATAATTACCATTAGCCGTTGCACTAAAAGAAACTACTTCCTTACCTATTATGTTATATACGCTAATACGGTCTACACTATTTTGCTCAGTCAATTTAAATGTTCCAAACGTAGGATTAGGAAATAATCCAATATTTGAATCTTCATTTATTTCGTCATTACTAACGACACAATTTGTAATAGTAATAACTATTGGAATAGTTTCATAAACTACAGAAGGATCATTTGCATCTGTTAATACCATATCCATATCTCCTATACCATCTATTCCATTAGGCTTTGCTTTAACCATGTAAGTAAAACCTTGATCAGGATTAAATCGATTTATCCTAGTATCCCCAGGAGGTGTACTTTCTACACCATAAGAGTAACACGTTATCGCATCACAAATCTGAAGCTCCCATTCTGCAGGAACATCTACTCGATCTATCCGCCATACAAGCTCTACCATATCAGAAGAAGTATTAGCTATAAAAATGTCAGATTGAGCGACATCACAAGCATTGTTTTCCGCTGACGGTTCTTCTGGAGAAAAAGTCATCTGGGCATTTATACCACAGAAAAGGAAGAATAAAAAGCTAAAACTAAGTATACCTCTTTGCATAATTTCTTATTTATTGATTAAAAATAGGGATTAATTAGCTTAAATCATAAATATAATAAGTTAATAATCCGTTATCATATACTAAATGTCTATTACACACCGTTTGCCAAGATTTTATTCGGAAAAATGCGTATCCGACAGATAACTTTTAGGGGCACAAGATAGTTTGCTCCAAAGTTTGGACTTTTCACGACTTCTTGCTGATCAAAAGTACCAGTATATAATAGGACGGAAATAAAAAAGGCCTTGCTTTTCAAATAAGCAAGGCCTCTAATCATTATTCTTATTATCGATTACTCGATAGTTAATTTTCTTGTAACAACCTGATCATCTAACTGAATCTGTACAAGGTACATTCCTGCGTTTAAAGCAGAAACATCCATACTAAGATCCACTTGACCGTTAAGATTACCAAAGTTTTGAGTTGTAACTCTTCTACCTAATTGATCTACGATAGATATATTTACATCTGCTGCTTCATCCATATTCATAGATACATTTGCAACATCTGAGGTAGGATTAGGGAATACAGATAACGTATTTTCTAATTGTACAACATCAACATCAGATACACCTACTGCATTAATGTTATCGATATACATCATATCTCCCCATGCACTTGTAAAGAAAAATCTTACTAAAACAGTCTCTCCCACATAATCAGAAATATCTACAGATTCTGTAGCCCATTGTGTAGGTGTAGGAATAAATGCCTGTGCATTTTCATTTAATTCAGGTGCTGTAGCTAAATCACCACCAGATTTTGACCATACAGACGTAAACGTCTCACCACAATCAGAAGATATTTGGATATCTAATTGATCATTTGATCCACCCCATGTTGTAAATGCATAGTCAAAATTCAACGCAGCAAAATCTGACTCTACTTTCAATTGATCACCTACAGTCATAGATCCAGTCGGAGGTAAAGAAGCAGGATTCCATTGATAGAAGTTCACTCTTACAGAAACATCAGAATCTCCAAACCCTCCTAGAGTCTGTGTAGATTGTAAAACTGGGCCATCCACTACAAAAATAGGAATAGGCATATCTAAAAGCATATCAGAAGGTTGGAAACCAACTTCAGCAGATTCAAAATCTTTAGCTAAAACATCTTGTTCAAGTCCAGCTTTAGAAACCGCAGAAGCTTGTGTTTGATTATTTAATATATTAATATCTGATACACCATTAGCAACTACAGTATAAGCGATAGAACTTGTTCCTGCTCCTAATGTAATTTCTGGCATTGTAATATCAGTAGAAGAATTTGCCGCTAATGCTGTTGTATAATTCTCACTAGCTACTTCAGCTCCATTGATAACTAAAGCTACAGTATAATCAGTAACATCTAAATCAGAATCATTAGTTACTGTTACAGATGGTGTATAAGCTAAATCACAAAGTCCACCTCCTGCAGTTGCAGTATTAACAATTCCTAAATCAGGATAACCAGAAAGCTCATAAGCATGACTTTCAGTAGACTGTACTACATCCTGATTTGTTTCATTTTGTATCCATGCAACAACACCTATTTTATTGTAGTTGTAAATTGTAGTCGGTAAGTCTGCTGACCATGTCATATCCATAGACATTCCACCTGGAACAACAGCTAAGTCTTCTCCCGCAACTCCTGTAAGGAAAGATTTCATTACATATTCAAAATCTACAAGACTAGTAGAACCTGGTCTAAAAGGCCAGTTAATTTCTTCTTCTACTACAGCTACTCTTAACTTGTGACCAGCAGGATCAAAATCAGCTGTTCCTTCATTTTCGATTGTAAGTGTTACATCGATACCAGATAAATCGGCATTTAACTGGTGAGTCATAGTCATTAGTACTGGAGACGTCATTCCATATCTATTATCTATTTCTGCTTGTGTAATTACACCGTTACCAGTAAATGTACCATCTGCTCTTACATCTGGAACTCCAGTTACACCATAGAAATCTACTCTTGCTTGAACATCATCTGGATTATCAGCATTCATTGGATCTACTCCAGGCCAAGAAGTTTGGTATCTTATCTGTACAACTTTTGCCTCGTTAGTTTCTAAAATTGCATTTAAAGCAGGCGTTGTAGTCTCACATGGAGGACAAGATGCCTGTGTGAATTCTTCAACTAAAACAGTTCTTTGAGATTGCCCGAAAGAAAGTAGGGCCAAACTCATAAAACCAAAAGAGAATAAAAATTTTTTCATGTTACTTATATTGTTTGTTGGAAAATAAAATATTGTGTCTTTTTAGAAATAAAGATTTAAATTAATCAATTAATTACATTCTCATGACATTAAAAAAAAATTATTGGTCATTTTAAGGACAATTACCCCAAACGGACATTTTAATACAATTACCAAAGACTAAGTATTATTTACATTCAATAAATCTTTATACATTCATTATATGCATGTAATTATAATAGGAAATGGAATTAGTGGTGTAACCGCTGCCAGATGGATAAGAAAATTGAGTGATGCCAAAATCACTATCGTTTCTTCAGAAACAAAGCACTTTTTTTCACGTACGGCACTCATGTATATTTATATGGGTCATATGAAAGCCGAAGACACTAAACCTTATGAGGATTGGTTTTGGGAGAAAAACAAAATAGATTTAGTTTATGATCATGTAGACGAAATAACTTATGACAAAAATGAACTTGTACTATCGTCGGGAAACACACTTCCATATGATAAATTGGTTCTTGCATTAGGCTCTAAGCCTAACAAATTTGGGTGGCCCGGTCAAGATCTAGATGGAGTGGGTGGATTATATCATTTCCAAGATTTAGAAAATATGGAAGCCTTTACCCCAGGATTAAGCCATGCAGCTGTGGTCGGCGGTGGTCTAATCGGAATAGAAATGGCAGAAATGTTTAAATCTAGGGGAGTCGGAGTATCGCTGATCGTAAGAGAACAAAGTTACTGGAATAATGTTCTTCCTCCCGAAGAGTCAGCCATGGTCACTAGACATATTGAGGATCATCATATCGATCTTAAACTGGGTGTAAATTTAGAAGAAATAACAGATGATGGATCAGGAAGAGCGTCTGGAATTATTATAAAAGAAACAGGTCAAAAAATAGCATGTGGTTATGTAGGTCTTACTGCCGGGGTGAGCCCCAATGTGTCTTTCTTGAAAAATGGACCACTTGAAATTAATAGAGGTATCGTAGTAAATAACTTTTTAGAAACCTCAGTAAAAAATATCTATGCTATCGGAGATTGTGCGGAGTTATCAGATCCTAAACCGGGTAGACGTAATATCGAAGCTGTATGGTATACTGGTAGAATGATGGGAGAAACTGTTGCTTACACTATTACAGGAACACCTATTCCATATGATCCTGGTATATGGTTTAATTCGGCTAAATTCTTAGATATAGAGTACCAGGTCTATGGAGATGTAAGAGCCCAACTTCCGGAGGATCAAAAATCTTTATACTGGGAACATACAGATGGAGATAAAGCAGTACGTATAAATTATGATAAAGAAAGTGGCGGAGTTACTGGCTTTAATTTAATGGGGATTCGATACCGTCATGAAGTTTGCGAAAAATGGTTAGCTCAAAAAACACATATCGAAGAAGTGCTTAAAAATTTGGCTTTAGCCAATTTTGATCCTGAGTTTTATAAAGAGTATGAATCACTAATCATCACTAAGTATAACAATCTAGAAGGTAAGTCAATTCAGTTAAAAAATAAAAGAAGTCTATCTAGAGTACTTTCTTTTTTAAAGAAATAAACCATGAAAACAATTCAAAATATAGGTCTAGGGCTTTTTATTATGGCACTGATATGCTTTACAGCAATGCTCGGTATCGGTCATCAAAAGATAACTGTTGATAACATAGGTATCGATAATAATTATCATCGAGATGCTATTCTACTTGCTGTAAAAGATCAAGGTATACTAAATCAGGAAATAAGTAATCTCTCTTTTATTCCAAGCATAAAAAAAGCAATTCGTACAGCTTCTAAATCGCTGGAAGAAAAAGCAAAAAATAATATACCAGACGGTGTATCAGAATGGGATTATAAATTAGGCAATTGGAAAAACACAGAATACTTAGGTACAATTGTAAAAAACACTGCAGATGGGCCAGTACAGCATAATCCATGGTTGTTTTTTTTCATAACCTTTGGTCTTGCTATCATCGGTGGACTACTTTTTATAATCCCTAAATTTAGGGAGAGTCCTGGTATAAAAAATGATGGTATTTACCATGACCCGTTAACAAGAGGATTACGATTTAATCATAAAATGATGTTTCTTATTCCTGCTATAATAGGTATTATAGTTTTTGGTTTTTTAAAATTACAAAACCTGTTTTGGCCTATCGTAAGCGTTGCTCTCATATTTATTATCAGTTATTTTGTATTCTTTCGACAACAGTCTAAAGATCTTAATCCACAAAGAAATGGTAATCCGGTTAATACAGGTTGGTTAGGCATTATCGCAGGAGTTTATCTGATCGGTTTTTATATACTATTATATTGGGCTCCAGCCTATATAAATAATTGGATAACTATGGTCAGTCCGATGAGCGAGTTGCTCAGTGGCAACGCTGCTAGCAACTGGTTTTTGTATGGTCTGATGTATTCTATTATTGTCATCGTAATGGGGATTCGTATGATGAGTAAATATCAGCATAATAAATATCAGCGTATCCGTACCTTATCGGTTATGTTTTTCCAGACCGCGTTTGCTTTTTTAATACCGGAAATATTAGTGAGACTAAATCAGCCTTGGTTTGATTTTAAAAATATCTGGCCACTGGATTATGATTTTTTCTTTAAATATAATTTAGAAAATTTAATGAATAGTGGAGGTCTAGGAATCTTTATGATGGTCTGGGGAATCTTACTAATTATTATCGGCGTTCCTGTAATTACATACTTCTTTGGGAAAAGATGGTACTGCAGCTGGGTATGTGGATGTGGAGGATTAGCGGAAACTATGGGTGATCCTTTTAGACAGTTATCTGATAAGAGCTTAAGAGCATGGAAATACGAACGGTTTATCATACATGGCGTTTTTGCAGCTGCTATAATCATGACTGTTTTAGTACTCTACCATTATTTTACTGGAAGTAATCAGCTATTAGGGCTCAATAGTGATAATGTAAAATCATGGTATGGGTTTTTAATAGGAGCTGGATTTTCTGGAGTAGTCGGAACAGGCTTTTATCCTATTATGGGTAATCGAGTTTGGTGTCGTTTTGGATGTCCACTTGCCGCCTATCTCGGACTGGTTCAGAAATTTAAAAGCCGATTTAGAATTACTACTAACGGAGGTCAGTGTATATCTTGCGGAAACTGTTCTACATACTGTGAGATGGGTATCGATGTCAGGCACTATGCACAGCGTGGCCAGGACATTGTAAGATCATCGTGTGTCGGATGTGGCGTCTGTGCAGCCGTTTGCCCTAGAGGCGTTTTAAAATTAGAAAACGGAACAGGAGACATAAACACTAGAGCTAAAGATCTAAGAGTAATCCACATAGCCGAAGGAGATATAAAATTACTAGCATAAAAATGAGAATGGCTAATTATCAAATTATGAAATCAACTCTCATTGCTATTTACTTATAGGTACTTTCTGAAAATGTTATGAAAAGAACTTTCCTCATCATTATTGTTTTTAGTTTACTTACAGCTCGTGCTACGACTCAGCAGACCATAGGTTTATTTTTAGATACAGATGAATCCTATGATGGTTTTACGCTATTCCCTACTTCCTCTGATGAGGTTTTCTTAATCAATAATTGTGGGCAACTGATCCGAAAATGGCAAGTCGGTAATATCGGATTTGGGCCTGCTATGATTTTAGAAAATGGAGATCTACTCAAAGCGGTCAGAGCAGAAAATCCTCAATTTTTTGCAGGTGGAGGACAAGGTGTAATGGAGCGATACAACTGGGATAACGAACTCTTATGGAGGTTAGAATATCATGATAATTTTAAATTATTTCATCATGATATGTGTGTGCTTCCTAATGGTAATATTATCTTTTTAGCGTGGGAAAGAAAAACTCCAGAAGAATGTATCGAAGCAGGAACGGTAGAGGATGTACCTGCCGGATTATGGACTGAGACGATTATAGAAATAAAACCTATAGGAAATAACGGTTACGATATTGTATGGAGATGGGACGTATGGGATCACCTAATACAAGATACAAATGATAATATTCCTAACTATGGTATCATCGCAGAAAATCCACATCGATTTAATGTAAATATGTTTACCAACGGAACAGATCCCGACTGGTTACATTTTAATAGCATAGACTATAATGAAGATTTAGATCAAATCATAGTAAGTAGTCGCAGCCTTAATGAGCTTTTTATTATCGATCATTCTACAAGCATAGAAGAGGCCGCAAGCCAAAGTGGAGGTAATGCTGGTAGAGGTGGTGATATCCTATGGAGATGGGGAAATCCAGCTAATTATAATCAAGGAACTTTTGTGGATCAGCAACTTTTTGGACAGCACAATGCACAATGGATAAAACCTGGTCTATCAGGAGAAGGTCATGTTCTCGTTTTTAACAATAACGCTGGTATTCCGGAGAATGAATTTTATTCGACTGTAGTCGAATTAGTACCTCCCCTAACTGATTTTAATTATGAATTATCAGAAAATAAATTTTTACCTCTGGCTCCATCCTGGGAATACACAGCTAATCCAGCAAGTACTTTTTACGCACAGCGTATCTCCTCCGCTCAACGACTTCCTAATGGAAATACACTCATTAATGAGGGAACGAGAGGACGATTTTTTGAAGTAAATGAAGAGGGTAATAAAATGTGGGAATATGTAAACCCTGTTGGGTTATTTGGACCAGTGGAACAGTTTAATAATCCCAATGGAATCAGTGTATTTTCGATACATAAATATGATCGAGATTATTCTGGATTTGATAATAATGATATGGGAGCCACAGACCCGATAGAAATAAATCCTCTAGAGACAGAATGCTTAACGGTTTCCACTATAACTCCGTCTAAACATAATCAGTTTACTATCAGTAATCCTGTCATTAATGACATACATATTTTTACCTCATCTACAGAAAAATATGTTTTAGAAATTTATTCCATGCAAGGTATATTACTATCTAAGCACACCAGACAAGGTGATGCAGTTATCCCTACTTCTGATTTAAACGTAGGAGCATATGTCATAAAAATAAATACCCATGCTCAGATCATAAGCAAAATAAACTAAATCTTATAAATAATAATAGACAGCAATAAAATGACTTATCGTACCACCTAGTACAAAGAGGTGGAAAATAAAATGATTATAAGGAATACTCTTAATGGAATATAAAATTGCTCCTACCGTATAAATAATTCCTCCCGCTACTAAAAATGTTAATCCCATAGGATCTAGATGATCTATCAGTGTGCTAAATTCGAATACGGCAAGCCAGCCCATAACGACATACATGATCGTAGACAATATATCATACCGACCGGTAAAAAACAACTTTAAAATAACACCTGCAATTGCAACTCCCCAGACTGCATAAAACAACCAAAGACCAGAATAAGGAGCAATAACCAGCAATGTAAAAGGAGTATAAGTTCCAGCGATCAAAATATATATCGACGCATGATCAAAAACCCTCAATCTCTTACGCTTATGACTATCGGTTGCACTATGGTAAATCGTAGACGCAGAGTAAAGCAAAATCATACTTACCCCAAAAGTTAAAAAACTAATTGTTCGGTTTAGATCCTCAGATCCATTTGACTTTATCAGTAATAATATTGTCCCTATGATACTCAGTAGGATACCTATTGCATGAGATCTGATATTTAGATTCTCCTCTCTTTGAGAGTACCATTTTATTTCTTTAGTCACCTTATCTATTTTTGATGTCTTTACATTCGACGTAAGTCAAAGATACTTCCTATTTGCTGTTTACAAAGCAGCGTTTCCGCGTTTACCAGTATCTTAATTATAAGCTCCTTCAAAAAATAAGTCGTATGAAAACTAACTTTATACTCAGCATTTTGCTGACCCTAAGCTCCTATACCATTACTTCTGCACAGTGCGATTTTGCTGGGGATAACTCTGGAAATAGTTGCTCTTCTGCTCTATTTTTATGCGGTAAAATGCTAGACGGTCATACTGGGGCTTTAGTAGATACGCTTAACACGGATGGACCTTTACCACTCTGCGACGAGGGATCCGCAGCTAATAATATAAAATGGTATCGATTCCTTGTTTGCGAGCAATATGTAGAATTATTGATCACACCTAGCCTGTGTACAGATGTAAACAGTAATGGAAATATGCTCACCGGTTTACAAGCTGGGATCTATGATGACTGTAATTATGCAAATCTACTTGCCTGTAGCTCAGATGGAAACACTTCTGCTTTTACCCTTGCTGGAAATCAGTTTACTCCAGGGGAACTCGTGTATTTGTTTTTAGATGGAAACGGTGGGTCTGTATGTAATTATCAGATAGATATCGTTGCAGGAATAGACACATCAGATATAGATTTTGAAAGCGATTCTTTAGATATGCCAGAAGACGGAATGGTAATGGGACCTGATACTCTTTGTACAAATAGTACGGGAGTTTATAATTTTAGTTTACCCACATGCATCGGTATGGGAACAATCTCGGGATGTTTATATAATAATCTCTATGAGCAAAATCTGATCTGTTATGATTGGAAAATAGAGCCAGACACAGGATATGTTTTTATCGGAGATAGCACAGCTGCGGAAATTACTTTAGAGTGGACAATACCAGGAACCTATGTCGTGGATGTAGAGGTTCATATCGATCCAGCGTTACAAGCTTGCTCTTCCGGTGTTTTTGAATGTGGTCAACTGTTACCCCTACCCGTCATAGTCATTCCTCCCGAGTATATTAATCTTCCCACAATATATGTTTGCAGAGGGGAAACTTATCAGTACTGCGGAGAAATATATACAAATGATGTAACGGCTTACTGCGAGATAGACAGTTGTACCTTTGAGGTCCAGCCCATTATTTTTCTGGATCCTGTATATAATTTTATAGGCACCCATTTTACGTGCTCTGGATCTGATTGCTTTTATCTAAACGGTGTCGAGTATTGTAATCCCGGTTACTACTCTATACAAAACCAAAATACACAATGCGAGGAATATGATGAATTTGAAATTATAGATCTCCTAGATGTAAGTTTAAATGTTATCTCTAGTAATGATATTAATTGTGTAGATCAGTATTCATCACTTACAAGTAATATGAATATAGATCTCCAAAATTTCCAAGGAGAGATAATTTATACTTGGACGGATGATTATGGTAACCAAATCGGAAATAGCAGTTCCATAGTTGTAAACATAGGAGGTAACTATAACTGTTATATATCTTTTCCAGAGTACGATCACTTGTGCAGTCTACAATCTTCTGCATATATAAGTCAAGACATTGAGGAAGTTATAGCAACATTAGATTATGATGATATAAATTGTGAGAGTTCTTTTAGTACTATCAACTATATCGCAAATAAAAATATAATAGCACATCAGTGGGAAGGAGAAAATGGATTCTACTCCACCAGTGCAAATCCCACGATTACAGCAGGAGGTATTTACCAAGTTATACTTACCGCAGATAATGGATGCGAGTACATAGAAGAATTTATTGTAGAAGAATATATCTCCCCTCCTATTTGCTCCTTAGGTAATACGGATTACTGGAAGTGCGATACAGAAACGATGCTAATCAGAGTGGATACACCTTCTAACGATATGATAGTAGAATGGCAAACTAATAATGGTAATATCACAGGGGAAAGTCCTAGTCAAATAGAAATAAGCCAACCGGGTACATATACCGTTAGTATTACAGACCCCACTAATTTTTGCACGACTATTTTAACGACTACTATTGTTAATGATCCGG
Source organism: uncultured Saprospiraceae bacterium (assembly GCA_938015805.1). Lineage (GTDB taxonomy): Bacteria > Bacteroidota > Bacteroidia > Chitinophagales > Saprospiraceae > JAHDHU01. The sequence continues at coordinate 30,077 of CALLXF010000105.1, forward strand.
AAATGTTTACTGATTTTACCTTAAGTGTTACACCCGTATTTTGTTATGGAGGTGATGATGGAAATATCTCTATAGGTAATATTACAGGAGGAGTTCCCCCTTTTACGACTTACGTAAATGGCATAGTTAGCCAAGAATTATTTTTTGATCAATTAGTACCTGGAACATATGAAGTAATTTTAACTGATGCCGAAGGATGTGAAATAACAAAAACAATTGATGTTGTAGAATATCCAGAAAACATTATTACCTCTACTCTCGAGGCTGATGTAATCTATGACACTGACCAAGTTTTAAGTGTTACCATCTCTGAGCATACACAAATCGCTTCTATAATCTGGACTGATACAAATGAAACTGTACTAGGAGAAGGTACTGATATCACGGTACACTTATTAGAAGATACTAATATTACCATTACTGCAATAGATATATATAACTGTAAAGTTAGTGTTGATATATTTGTTAAAATTAGTCTAGCAGATAACGTCTACATCCCTAATATCTTCTCACCAAATGAAGATGGTGTAAATGATTATTTTACAATTTATTCTGTTCATTCCCCAGGCAAAATAGTGGATTTACATATTTATGATCGATGGGGTAATATGGTTTTCTTTGCTGAGGGATCAGATATAAATAATGAAGAAAAAGGATGGAACGGAACCTTAAATGGAAAGCCTCTACCTAGTGCCATCTACGTCTATAGAGCTACGATAAATAATGGCAACGGTAGTCTAAAAAACATCCATGGTTCTGTAACCCTAGTGAGATAAAACTTTAGTGACTGCTAGGAGTAATCCTTGCATGAATTAGTGCGAGCCATAGGGAGACCTATGGCTTTTCTAGTTGATTAAACAATCAATTAGCTAAGGATAGTTTAAAAGCAAATTTTTACTAATCTTAGAGGTAGTAAAATAAATAAAGGCTTTCCATGAAAGAAAATACAGCAATCTTATTAATGCACTGTCCAGAGCAAATAGGTATCATCGATGCAGTTACAGATTTTTTATCTGATAATAACGCCGAGACTATAAAAATGCAGCAACATGTAGATTATGTAGAAAATCATTTTTACATGAGAGTGGAGTGGAAGACCGATAATTTTAATATCCCTATAGAAAAGATAGGCGAGTTTTTTGGAACGTTGATCGCTAAGAAGTTCCAGATGAAATGGAGTATCGAATTCCATGATCGTGTCCCTCGTATGGCTATAATGGTTTCTAAATATGCACATTGTATTTATGATTTATTATCTCGATATGATTCTGGCGAATGGCAAGTAGAAATTCCGCTGATCATCAGCAATCACGAAAAATTTAGACCACTCGCGGAAAAATTTAATATCCCATATCACTGTCTACCTATCACCAAGGAAAATAAAGCGATACAAGAAGCAGCTGAGCTAAAATTACTAAAGGAACATAAAGTAGACCTGATCGTTCTTGCTAGATATATGCAAGTACTCACAGATGATTTTATCGCTCACTATCCTAATAAAATCATCAATATACATCACTCAAGTCTTCCTGCTTTTGCTGGAGCTAATCCTTACAAAGCAGCGTACAATAGAGGGGTAAAATTCCTAGGAGCTACCGCTCATTATGTCACTGCTGACCTAGATGAAGGACCGATCATCTCACAAGAAGTAATTCCTATTTCTCATCGAGATTCTTTATCAGATCTTAAACGTAAAGGAAAGGATATAGAAAAAGTAGTATTAGCTAAAGCTGTTTGGTCACACATCAACTTTAATGTCCTTAGTTATAAAAATAAAACTGTGGTTTTTGATTAAGATATTCTTTGTGGTAATATTCTAGTTTGTGAATATGCAAACACAAATTCTTCCCCTTGAATTAATATTTTTTCTCATTGCAATTTTATGCTTAAAAAACTTCCCTTGGGACATCATCGGACCTCATAGATCATTTTGCCAATAGTAAGTGTAATACTATCGTTAGGCGTTAAATTAGAATTCTGAATAATCGTACTAACAACATCTAAATTATCTTCCTCTCTCTTAAACGAGAATGTCGGTACAATAGGAAAACCTGGTAAGCTCACACGATGTAGTCCGACTAGCTGAAAATACAGTATAAATTGATCGTCAGTTAACTCCGTTATAAATAATTGTTCTAATTCTGTAAGAGGGTTAGCATTTATGTCATGACTCATCATCGTTTCTTTTATCACATTATCTATCGATCTTCTCGTGATCGAAGACGTCTCGCTAATAAGCTCTACTGATTCTATATGGCCTATTTCTCTGAGTAACTCTAGTAAATCGCCATTTTCTATTTCACTTTCAAATTTATCTTTAACCGTAGAAGGATTAGATTCCTCTATTGCATTACTTAGATCGTTTAAAAAATAAAATGAAGTAGATTCTAATTCCATTCTATCATAATGATAAAGTTTAGGAAACTGTTGATCACCTACATTATCACCACAGGAAAAAAAGACAAATACACAAACAAAAAAATAACTACATATTCTATTCATATTCCAATAATAATTGTTTTTAGTCATTATTTTCCTCCCATTCAAAACTAAGTTGATAACTTGATAGCTCGTCTAATTCTTTTTCTAGATTACTAGCGGTAAGCCCTATCAATCTGATCGATTTAAAAGTATCTTTATTTTGCTCTAGTAATGTTATAGCTGTAGTTCTTATTTCTTCTTTGTTACGAATAAAAAAATCTTTAGTTATACTTCTAGTAATAATTTGAAAATCACTACTTTTTAGTTTGAGTGTAATCGTCCGCCCAAAATTATCTGCTTTTAATAACCGCTCATAAAACGTATCAATGATACGGAAAAGCACTGGTAAGATCTGATCTATACCTTCTAGATTGGTTTCTAATGTTCTTTCTACAGCTAGCGATTTTCTAACACGGTTAGGATTTACTGGACGGTTATCGATTCCTCTTACGAGATAATAAAAATGTCGTCCTATTTTACCAAATTTTTGGGCTAAGTCCAACTGAGAATATTGTTTTATATCTGCCCCTGTAAAAATGCCCATCCGCTCCATCTTGTTAGCAGTAACCTTACCAACCCCAAAAAAATCTTTCACCTCTAGAGTCTCTAAAAATGATTTTGCTCGCTGCGGAGTAATAACAGTTAGTCCGTTTGGTTTTTTTACATCTGATGCAATCTTAGCCAAAAATTTACAATAGGAAACTCCTGCAGAACAAGTAAGCTCTGTCTCCTCTTTTACTCGGCTCATAATTTGCTGAGCTACTTCCATTCCGTACTGGATATCCTTTTTGTTACATGTAACGTCTAAAAAAGCCTCATCAAGAGATAAAGGTTCGATCAGATCTGTGTACTCAGAGAAAATCTCTCTTATCTTTTGAGAAACTCGTTTGTAAGCATCGAATCTAGGTTTTACAAAAATAATATTCGGGCAAAGCTGTTTTGCCTTCCAGCCAGGCATTGCTGAACGTACTCCAAATTTTCTAGCTTCATAACTGGCGGTAGTAGTCACACCTCTATTTTCTCCGCCACCGACAGCTATAGGTTTACCCTTAAGATCTGGATTATCCCTTTGCTCTACAGATGCATAAAAAGCATCCATGTCTATATGTACTATTTTCCTAGAGTAATCTGGAATCATGATTTATAAAAGTATAAATAAATACATCTGATTCCAATGACAAACTGCAAATAGAAACCAAGAATACTTTACTAGACAAAACATATAAGATTTACTATACCCTCAAAATCACAAGACTTATCAAAAACAGTAACTAAACAAAAAAAGAGGCTGTCTCATAACTGAGTCAGTCTCTTTTTTATTTGCACATATCTAATTATCTTGTAATATGAGCAAACGCATGAGAACACCTACGTTCAAGCCTTACGATCCAGACCAATTAAGTTTACTACCTCCAAGT
>CALLXF010000106.1 GCA_938015805.1 uncultured Saprospiraceae bacterium
TGCAAATCTCGCGAACCAAAAAGGATTTATCGCAGTCTATCACATGGGCATGTATGCTACTCCTGCAATAGCAGAATGGTTTAAAAAAGAATATGCAGCACGATGTAAGTACAAAATCGACATGGGAAAAAGCTGTGTCAGGCTAAAAAAATTAGACGACATTCCTTACGATCTCATCGGAGAATTATTCCAAAAAATGTCCATGCAAGAATGGATCGACCTGTATGAAAAAAATATTAAGAAAGGGTAAGACCAAATTAATTTGTTGAATGTAACGGTATGGTGGGCTAAAAAAAATTGGCTCTATGTTGTTCAGAATGGGTGAGTGATTAAATGCTAGGTATACTCCTAAGTTATGGAAGGATTGACCTTTTTGATTTTAGTGGATAAATTTTTAAAATCTGTTAAAAACAAAATAGTGTTTGAGCAAAACTAAGAATTGTGAGAATAAGATATGCCAATGGGATAGTATAATTAACAATGGGAAAATCAGCTGTTATTGCGAGTTTATTTTGTTTAGGATTTTAAGGATTTAGGGGCGTTAAGAAATCAATACAGTCTTGAATTTTTGTTTCTTTTGCTTCAAGGCAAAAGAAAAAGAGGCATTTGAATATGAACTTAAATGACAATCAGAATGGAATAGATATTTTTTACCCGCTCAAATCGATATAGTGCCATATTGTTAATAAGTACAAATAAGGCATAAGGGTGTAGATTTTTGAGGCACCAAGTTTATAAATTATAATAGGGTCTATTTATTGTCCATCCAATCTTGCGATTAATTCCGTTTCTTTGCAACTATAATTTTATCTAGATGAGCTTTACAGATTTAAATTTAGGGAAGTCTTTACAGAATGCTCTTAACGACATGGAGCTGATTAGCCCTACAGCTATCCAGTATAAATCCTTTGCTCCCATCATGTCGGGAAAAGATATCGTAGGTATCGCTCAGACAGGTACTGGTAAAACATTTGCTTATTTACTACCTGCATTGCGATTATGGAAATTTACTAAGAGCCCTTTTCCTCAGATTTTGATTATTGTTCCGACGAGAGAACTAGTTGTTCAGGTTTTAGAAGAAGTAGAGAAGCTTGCCGAGTATATTAACCTAGAGGCGGCAGGTGTCTATGGAGGAACTAACATGCGTACCCAGAAAGCAGAAATAAGTTTGGGAGTAGATGTAGTGATAGGAACACCAGGAAGACTAGTGGATCTAATGAAAGATGGTGTACTAAAGACTAAAGAGATTAAACGTTTAATTATAGACGAGGTGGATGAAATGCTGAATCTCGGATTCCGCACACAACTAAAAGACATCATAGATTTTTTACCTAGTAAAAGACAAAATCTAATGTTCTCTGCCACGATAACGGATGAGGTGGAATTAGTAATAGAGCAGTTTACTGACTATTACGAAAAAATAGAAGCAGCCCCGTCTGGTGCACCATTAGAAAATATAGACCAGTTCTATTATGACATGCCTAATTTTAATAGTAAGGTTAATCTGCTGAGTCATCTTCTGGATTCCTCTGATACGATGACTAAAGTTCTTGTATTTGTATCGACTAAAAAATATGCTAACGCCTTGTACGAGCGTATGGAAGACCAGTATGCGGAATCTGTAGGTGTTATTCATTCTAGTAAATCTCAAAATAATAGATTTGATACAGTCCGTAAATTCCAGAGCGGGACTTATCGTTTTCTTATTACTACAGATATAATTGCTAGAGGATTAGATGTTTTTGGGGTGACGCATGTTATTAATTTTGATCTGCCTGATATTGCAGAAAAATACATCCATCGTATCGGTCGTACGGGAAGAGCTGAAGAGAAAGGAATTGCTATATCTTTCATTTCTAATGATAATAGCGTCTATAAAGATAACATAGAAGCTCTGATGAATCAGTCCATAACAAAGTTAGAAAAGCCAGAGGAGGTAGAAATCACTGAGGATCTGATCCAATTAGAAATTCCTGTAGAACATGTCCCTTTTAATAATCATAAGGCCAAGGAATTTAAACCATCAGGAGATGCGTTCCACGAGAAGCTGGATAAGAATAAGAAAGTAAATCACAAGGTGAGATACGAGGATAAAATGCGACTAAAATATGGTAAGCCTATAAAAAGAGGTGCAAAGAAAAAGTAGGGAAGTTGTATTACTTAAACTTTATAGAAACCATCATCTTTTAAAGTGATTAGTTTTTGACGATATAGGCTGCCCAAAGCTTTTTTAAATAGTTTTTTACTCATTTTAAATTTTGCTCTTATAGCTTCAGGATCTGATTTATCTGTAAAAGGTAGGTGTCCATTATTTTCTTCTAGCAATTCCATTAATATATTTGCGTTTGGTTCTATATTTAAAAACCCAAATGGTTTTAGACTGATATCTATTTTACCATCTTCACGTAACGGCTTTACGTATCCTTTTAATGCTTCTCCCGTTTTTATTTCTTTGGAGACTTCGTTTAAATATATTAATCCTTCAAATTCCTGGTTGATTATCACCTTATAACCTAATTCGCTTTTGCCGTAGACTAATACGTGTACCTCTTGACCCTTATAGATGGTTCCGTCTGCTTCTGCCTTGAGGTATTTTTTGATCTTAGTAGTACCTACTAGTCTATCCGATAGATCATCACGATACATGTGTACAACATATTTTTTACCTTCTTCTAGAGGTTCGTTTTGGTTACGGAAAGGAATAAATAGTTCTTTTGTTGTTCCCCAGTCACAAAAAGCTCCTACTTGATTAACCTGATTAACTTTTAAATAAGCAAATCCTCCTAGTGTTATAAATGGTGTTTCTGTAGTAGCGACATAGCGATCTTCAGCATCAACATATACGATTACTTTTACCATTTCTCCGAGCCGCCATTCTATTTTACAATAATCTCTCGGAAGTAATACTTCTTCTCCATCCTCATCTTCTAAGTACATGCCTTGAGGCATATCTCTCGCTATTTTTAAAGTATGGTATTTTCCTATGGTGAGCATGTTTTAATTTTTGAGAGCTTTTATTTGCTGGTTAATGGCTTCTTTACTAAAGCGACCATATTGATCGAGCATGGAGTTAAAATTACAATCTTTTCCTTGGAGATAGCACAACCCGTATGCCTGAGAATCTTCTAAAGGAGAGTTTAAGGCTTCCTGCATCATCGGTTTTAATCTCGGATCGATCTGGTCACACATTAAAAAAGTAAAACCATCTTTAGTTTTCCAGTTTAGTTCGATGTCCCATAGTGGAAGTAACACATCTATGTGAGCTGGGGTAACGCTATCTCTTAGACTTTCTATAGCAGGTACATTGTATTCGTTCATGGCTCTTACCATTCTCCTTATTGATTTTTCTAAATCATCATCAGATAAAGCATTGCTCTCAATAATTTGATTTTGCGTTGATGTTGGTGTCTTACTTTCTTTACATGAGAGTAAAAAGATCATTAATCCCAACATGAAAATATTTTTTATCATGAGTTTGGAAATTAAAATTTAAATCTAATTTGAGCCTTTAATTCTGTACGGTCAGGACCGATACTTTGTTCTAGACCGCTACCATGAGTCAGTGTTCTGACCGGTATACCATCAGAGTCACGTTTTAAGTCCAGGTGCGTACGTGCATACCTAAATTCGCAAGTGATATTATATGTTAAGTCATACCTGACGTTTAAGTAATAACGATTTCCTCTTCCACTAAACTGTGGGATATAGAATTCATATATCAGGTCATTCTCGTAAGCATATATTCTCGAATCAAAATCATAAGTGTCAAATATGGAATAACGAGCCGTAAAAGATATGTTAGAAGCAATCGGTTTGTAAAGTATATCTTGGAATAGAAGATAGCCCTTGGATACTTTTCCTATTTCTGTATGATGAGAAAACTCAATTCGATTTCTCAGTGATAAACTTTTGGAAATTTTATAATCAAAGTGAAATCGTAATCGATGCAATTGTATGTAAGCTAACCGATCAATGCTGGAATCTATAGGTGCGTTTTCTTCTTTTTCCTCATATTTATATTGCACATAAAAATTTGATTTTCGTTTACGGAAGTAATTTACATTTATTAAAAATTCCTTTCCTGCACTTGGGGCATCTTGTCTAAATCGAAGCCACGGATGTTTCCATAAGTCAAAATAAGTATTTATGGTCCAGTTTTTAATGGGTCTCAAGATAAGTCCAGTATAAAAACCAGTTTCATTAGAAACACCTACAGTTTCTGCAAAAGCATTACCATTTAAAACTTGGTAATCCTTGTCAAAACTTCTAAACTGAAATGCTAAATCAACTTTTTTGTCCATTCCGATGAGCATTCCATGAAGGTGTGCCATCGCTCCGTTTTGACCAACGGCAGTCTCTCCAAAAAGATGTACGTTTTGATATCGAAAGGAATAATCTACACTTCCATTATAGATTTGGTCTCCTTTAAAACGAAATAAATTGTATAGGGCATCAGTACGTTCTAGAGGTCTATTTAACTTTTCGTAAAGACCATTAAATCCTAGTTTGAGATTTGATTTATTATAGGTTAGGCTTCCGCCAATGGATGACTGAGTTAAGGTACCTTTCTTTTCTATCTCACTAGGAGTCCGATGAAAACCATCAATTTTAAAAGACGAAAATGTTTCTAAGCCCACATCTAAGTCCGTAGTGTCGGAAAATATTCCTGCATCTACTTTTTTGCGAGAAGCAAATAATGTCAATTTGACCTGGTCTGTAATTCCTAGCGTGGTAGCAAGTCCTCTATAATAATTTATTTCGTTTATAGAATTATAGCTCTTTAGCTGACGGCCTCCTTTCTTAATGTCCATTACATAGGCACTTTTATTACTTCCAAATCCATTATGTAATATTAATCCCTGTCCCATACTGGCCGTATAATCTCCGATAATAAAATCTTTGATAAGTTGGCTGTATTCTTTTATGTGGATATGTCCCGAGTAGAAATCAAATCCTTGCTTATTACTACCTCTAAACATACTCTCACCTGCATCTTTCTCAGCAAGAAAACCGATCCTAAATCTGTTTTCATGATAGAACTTATATCTTAGGTATAGCTTATTGGGATCCCCTTCATATCCGTTTTCTCTATTTGATTCATATCCTTTTTGATCTTCTAGTATTCGTCGCCATTTTACATAAAGTTCTGATTTGCTATTTTGTATCATCTCAGAGATAGGCATGTTGTAATCATATAAGCCACCTCCTACAGTCACAAAAGGTTCCAGGACTTTTATACTCTTTACATCAAACGAAGGAATAGATTGTAATTCATGAACGCTGATCAAGTCGCCTAGCTCTTGCTTATGTTTTAGTAACGCCGTAATCTGGATGTCATTAAATAAGTTAGACTCTTTGAGTGCTATTGCATCGGCTGCATTTAGATCTAGAGGTTTTTTTAAGAAGACTTCTAGATCCTCGAATAAGGTGTTAAAGTCTAACTCTCCATCGGACTCTACATTTTCGATAAAACTTTCGATTAGGTTTTCATTTTGTTGTATAGGATCTATCTGGGCACTGAGTACCATGGAAATACAACAAAACAAAATAACTAGATACTTCACGTTTAACGCCGATAGTTTTTAAAATGCTCTTTTCTGATTTCAGAAATGGAACGATCTTCAATTTTGGATTTAATCCATGCTGTGAAGTTAAAATAAAAGAATGCACGCTGGGTAAATTTATTACCTCGAAGTATTATTAATTTGTCATAAAGGATAATGAGTTCTTTTTTAGGTAATTCTTTTTTAATCAGTAGACGTTTTTTGATATATTCAAAAATCATGGCTATTACAGGAGTCGTCTCATCTTTATTTTTAAAATATCGCTGGGTTGATGATATAAGATTATTGACAAGGATATATTCTTGTAATTCTAAATGGCATATGAGAATAAAAAGTTTTGTATAACATTCCACATCAACGCGTAGGTAATTCTTTTTTAGATTATGAATTTTATTAAGCTGATCCAGAGCATTGTTATATTCGCTTAAAGCGAAATAAAGCCATGCTAATTTATAAGAGAACATGATTTTACGATGATGATCTATAATCTTATCAAATCGTAATAGTTCTTTTTCCATTTCAGGAATACGTTCTTTAGCTGCTGTAAAAGTACCTTCTAAAAAGTGTTTGTTCAGCATTGCATTATATCCGTATATAAAGTAGATGAGTTCAGATGTCCGATTAAATGAGGATTTACGCTCCTTATAAAATTGCTCCAGTATTTCGAAGTAGTTTTCAAATTGACGATAGTATCGCATGTAAAAACAAGTCAATAGAACGTAATGCAATCCTCTCATGTATAGATCTGGATCTTTTTCGATCATGTAAGATTTAGAGCGAAAAAGATTAACCCACTTAAAAGCGTTATGGTAAGCTCTTGTAAAATTCAGACATGTATAATGATACCACACAAAAGATTGGAGTAAATAAATGCGTTCAAAAAAGGTAATCTTATACAATTTATAGTTAGGTAAGTTAGAATAGAAATAAGAGCGTACAAAGTAGTCGTCCTTCTCGTTTTTTACAAAACCTATTTTGATATAAAGCCCGTGAATTTTTAGGTTAAGGTTGAGTAGTTCGCTAGAAGAGTTGATCACTTTATTGACTCGTCTTGAGGCTTTGATGAGCTGTTCGATTTTATTTTCTACTTTTCTAGATCTGGTGATATGCCTAGACTCTATTTGTTTTTCATGCTCATAAATTTCCATTAGTAGAAACTCTTGATTGGCTTTTTGAGCTACTGTTTTTGCTCTATCGAGTATTTTAAGAGCTTGTAGATATAAGCCTTTGGCGTATAAGATGCTGGCACTGTCTATTAATTCTCGGATATGAACATCGATGTCTTTTTGACTATGTATTAGCCTGAGGCTTTTTAATATTTGACTGTATAAATGTCGTTTCGCATTGGTAAGATTCTGCTTATTGGCGAAAGCCGATCTCTTAAAAATCTTTTCCTCATCATAATTATTTACTTTATCTATAACATCAAATAATGACACAAATGACTTCTGGTCATTTTTACTAGATCTTCCAGCAAAGAGCTTAAAATTACGTTTCTCAGCTTTAGTAAGACTTTTTATCAGCTGAAAAAGATGATCAGAATGGGCCGTGGGCATAAATGTATTTATGATGCTAATATACTGATAATAAGTAAAATAGATAAATAAAAGTACATTTGGTAATCACAGTTACGTGATATAAAAAATATTAATCTATCTCAATGCTAACGTACATTTGCAACTTCTTTTCAATTTAAAATAATTACAGCAATAAATTCTTAGAGTTATGGGTAAGATCACCACAAAGAAAGGAACTAAGTACAAATTAGCTTATGTCTGGCTAGACGGAAGTCCAGGTACACAGCAGATGAGAGCAAAGACCAAGGTAATGGACGGTGCTCAGTTTAAAGGAACATTAGCGTCAACCCCGATGTGGGCCTTTGATGGATCCTCTACTAATCAGGCAGTCGGAAATTCTTCTGATTTACTTTTAAAGCCATGTAGATTATTTAAAGACCCCACAAGGAAAAACGGAATCCTTGTCATGTGTGAGGTTCTTAATTCGGATGGTACACCTCATAAGACAAATGGTAGATCATTTATCGATGATGATGATAACGACTTTTGGTTTGGGTTTGAGCAGGAATATGTGTTTTGGGATATCGAGCATCATTCTCCATTAGGTTTTCCTGCAGCCGGATATTACCCAGCTCCGCAGGGACCTTATTATTGTTCTGTAGGTGCAGAGTATGCTGTAGGAAGAGAGATCGTAGAAGAACATCTAGATGCATGTATCGATGCAGAAATAAATATAGAAGGGACTAATGCAGAAGTCATGAAAGGCCAGTGGGAGTATCAGGTATTTGCAAAAGGGGCAAAAGAAGCAGGTGATCAAGTCTGGGCAGCTAGATATCTACTAGAAAAAGTATCTGAGAAATATGGTGTAAGAGTAAATCTTAATCCTAAGCCTGTAAAAGGAGACTGGAATGGATCAGGAATGCATGCTAATTTCTCTAATTCAGTCCTTCGGAAATCTGGTAAAAAATCTGAATACGATAAAATTTGCAAAAAATTTGGAGATAAACAAAGAATAAAAGACGCTATCAGCGTTTATGGAGAAGATAATGATCAGAGACTGACAGGGCTGCACGAGACGCAAGCGATCAATAAGTTTTCTTACGGAATTTCTGATCGAGGAGCATCTATACGTATTCCTATTGCAACTGTGGAGAATAACTGGAAAGGGTGGTTAGAAGATAGAAGACCAGCCTCTAATGCAGATCCTTATAAGGTAGCAGCGTGTATTATCGCTACGGTAAAAGATAAGCCGTTTAAATACAAGGCGAGTAAGAAATAGTACTCTGCAGAATCATAATATATCGGGTTCATACTTTAATAAGTGTGGACCCGTTTTTATAGGTATATCTTTAATGGAATAGCTATTCATCAGTTTCTCTAGATATGAACTTGATTAGTCGATAATATTACTCTCGATCATCACATTTATCTAATTTTGGAAGGCAATAATTATTTAGATCATGATGACCCAGAGACTATTATACACATCTATCTTACTGCTGTTTACAGCATCTCTTTTTTCTCAGATACGCGGAAAAATTACGGATACCTCTGGGCAAGTATTACCGTATGCAACGATTTATGTAGAAAACTCTACAGTAGGGACTACTACAAACTTAGAAGGTGTTTATTCCTTTAATTTAAAATCAGGAACCCATCGTCTTGTGTATCAGTTTGTAGGATATAAATCAGTAGCTAAAACGGTTACCTTAGAGGATGGTAAAGAGCTTATTCTAGACATTGTCCTAGAAGAAGAAAGTGTTACCTTATCGCAGATAGTAGTCTCTGCAGAAGCGGAAGATCCGGCTTACGCTATTATTAGGAAAGCCATTTCTAAGAGGAAATTTTATAAAAATCAGCTAGATCGCTATGCTGTGGACTTATACATAAAAGGTTTAATTAGGACCTTGGATGCTCCTGAATCTATGATGGGAATGGAAGTAGGGGATATGTCTGGAATTCTCGATTCGACGCGTAACGGTGTAGTGTACCTGTCGGAGTCTAAGTCTAAGCTGTATTATAAAAATCCGGACCAATTTAAGGAGGTCATGTACGCCTCTAAAGTAGCTGGTGATATAGATGGTGTCAGTTTTAATCAGTTCTCTGACGCAAATTATTCTTTCTATGACCAACATATAAATTTTGGAAGGAACCTTCTTTCTCCTATTGCTGATAATGCATTAAAATATTATCGCTATCAGCTAGTCGGTACCACTATAGATAAGTACGGGCATCAGGTAAATAAAATCAAAGTGAGTCCTAAGTCTAAAAATGATCCTTGTTTTCACGGACTTATTTATATCATGGATGATAGCTGGAGGATTCATAGTACGGACATGGCTTTTACGGGAGCTGCCTCTAAGGTGATGATATTTGATACGATAAATATTAAGCAGTTATATATTCCGACTGATCAGGATAAACCTTGGGTTCTTTTTTCTCAGGTAATGGATTTTAAAATGAGTCTACTCGCTTTTAAATTTAGTGGAACATTTTCCTATTTCTTTTCTAATTATATGATAAACGATGCATCTATAGATGGAGTGTTCAGCGATGAGGTATTTAAGATAGAGGCTTCCGCCAATGAAAAAGATTCTTTATTCTGGGAAGCAGAGAGACCAGTACCGATTACTTTAGAGGAACGTAATGATTACAAAAAGAAAGATAGCCTAGAGGTTTTATGGAAGTCCGAAACCTATTTAGATTCTGTAGATCGAGTAAATAATAAGTTTAAGTGGTTTAGTCTTTTAGCGGGTTATACTTATGCAAAGACTTATCATAATCGATACATAACTTTAAAGTCTCCACTTAACACATTATCGTTTAATCCATTCCAGGGCTATCGTGTAGCTGCTAATGTCAGATATCGTAAATGGAATAAAAAAGAGACAGCATACTTTACAGTAGAACCTACCGTTAGTTATGGTTTTTCAGAGAAAAAATGGAGAGGATCGATGCTTATGCAAAAGCTTTTTAATAGTATCGATTATAGTACCATCGCAATAGAGTTAGGTCGGAAAATTAATCAGCTAAATGAAAACAACCCGATAAATGAGTGGTTTAATTCCTTTTCAAGTTTAATTAAAAAAGAAAATAATTTAAGACTCTTTCAAAAAGATTTTATAAGAATTGCAGCAAGAAGAGAAATCTTTAATGGATGGATGGCTAGAGCCAATGTCGAGTATGCTGATAGAATTTCATTATCCCAAACTACAAATCATAGTTGGAGAAAAAGAGATGAAGTATATGATCAGATCGCATTCCAGACTTTTGAACCACATAAAACTTTATTTGGTTCAGTACGCGTACGATGGAGACCAGGACAAAAGTACATGACCTTTGGTGACGAACGAGTATTCCAAAGATCAAAATGGCCCGATTTTTATCTCAATTATAAACGAGCTTTCAAAATAAATGATCAGAGTCCCAATTATGATTTTCTAAAATTATCGATGAGAGATCCATACCTCGGAATAGGATTGTGGGGATACTTTTCTTATAATCTAGAGGTCGGTGGATTCTTAAAAAAAGACAATGTCCCTTTTATCGATCATTACCATATAGAGGGAAATCCTTTAAACTTTATTCTTAATAGTAATTATTTGAGCAGATTTAAGTCCGTCGATAATTATCAACTCAGTACAACAGAAAATTTTGGAGTTCTGTTTTCTGAATATCATTTAGATGGCCGATTAATGGATAACATCCCAGGGGTACGTAACTGGGGAATAAAAACGGTTTTTGGTTTTAATATTGCTAAGATCAATACCGATGAGATAATGGAGGCTTCTATTGGACTTGAGGATATTGGTATCGGTGGAGTATCACTTTTTAGAGTGGATTATGCATGGTCATTTACGACTACGGACTTATTTAACCATGGTATATATTTTACTTTATCTAATAATATAAACTAGGCAGATACAGATTTTAAAACATGATATTTATTAGGTCTCTTCTCTATCTTCTGATATGGTCTTTGTAAGGTAGACCATCATCAGGCCTACTATAATAAGAGAAAGTTTTACGACCAGTCCTACAGTGGCGTTATCATCCACAAAAGACAAAAACGAAAGTCGCAATCCGATAAGACTTAAAACTAAGGCGATAACACCTGTAAAGAACATTAAAAAACCGACAATAGTAAATACTGAACTTTTCATTTAACAAAGATGGTAAAGAAATTTGTTATTCACGGTGACAAATAATGAATGTCCTTTCTAATGGCATATTTATTTTATTTAATTTGCTGAGGTATTTAAAATAAGCCGTATCAATAAGAATCAATATAAAGAACTCTTTGATGAGTATTATAATCCACTTTGCAATTTTGCATTGAGGTACTTAAATAATGCTGCTGTAGCAGAGGATACTGTACAAGATGTCTTTGTTAAGATATGGATGAAGCGTGGAGAAATAGATATGGATAAAAATCCTAAATCATTTTTATTCCAAAGTGTAAAAAACAGAGCAATAGAAATTATCCGTAAAGACAAGCTAGATAGTACCTATAGAGCAAAGAATTTAAGAAAATTAGAAGAAATAGATGATATAAATTACGAGGCGGAACGCTATGTGATGATGGAACGGATATATGCTTCAATACGACAATTACCGCCTAAATGCCAGAAAGTTTTTACTCTGAGTAAGGTTAATGGCCTAACTTATAGCGAAATTGCAGAAGAATTAGAAATATCTGTCAAAACAGTGGAAAACCAAATAGGAAGATCATTAAGAATATTAAGAGAAAAATTGAGTATTTAGGGTTATGAATTTGGATAATATTATAGCAAGATTACTATCAAGCGATGCCACTAAGGAAGAGCTACAGCAAATCGAAGAATGGACACTAGAGTCTAAAGAAAACGCTGAAGCACTAAGAGAGATGAAAGAGATCTGGGATAAAACAGAAAATATGTCTAATTACAAAGATTTCCAAACGGACAAAGCATGGATGAAAGTCAATGCTCAAATTGTTACTGAAGAATTAAAAGTTCCTGTAAAGAAAACATCAATTTTTAGGAGGATGTTACCATTGGCGGCAAGCCTCGTACTCCTGATAGCTTGTGTTTTTGCTTTCAAGTTTATGACTTCTACAGATAGTACTCCTGAACAATTTAGCTCGTTAGATACGATAAAGGAGTTAACACTAGAGGACCGATCCTCACTTACTTTAGATAAAAATAGTAAGCTTACGATACTTAGCGATTTTGAAAAAGAAAGATTGATGAGAGTAGATGGTAGATCTTATTTTGAAGTAGCTACAGATAAAAAACGTCCGTTTATAGTAAAAACGCACCATGGAGACATCAGAGTAACGGGTACTAAATTTACCGTCGATACAAAACCAAATAAGACAGAGATATTTTTACATGAGGGTAGTATCCAGTATACTTTTAATGGGCGACTTATAGATCTCGAGGCTTCAGAAGCCATCAATATAGAAAAGGGAGAGCTGGTTAAATATAGACATGTGGATCATAATATCGAAAGCTGGAGATCAGGTAAACTTGTTTTCGCAGACCAGCGAATAGAAAATGTTTTTAAAAGTTTGTCCAGGCATTTTAATATACAAATAGATGTTACAGCTGTAAACGTAAACATAGATTGTCCACTTACTTCTAGTTTTGAAGACCTGACTCTTGTAGAAATCCTAGACGAGCTAAAGGTTCTATTTAAGTTAGACTATGAAAGTCATAAAGGCAAAATGGTCATTAAGAATTTATCTTGTTAAAAAGCATTTCTCCAGCGTAATACGTTTTAGACTTAAACCACAAAGACTGGGATTACTATAATTAAGGATTTTAGTACCTCCACTGTTTGTTGCTCGGTTGTTTATTATGTAACTTAAATGCATGGCTCGTTATTCTGGTCTTTTATTATTTCTGATACTTTTTTTTTCAGTTACGCAGATACATTCGCAAAAGCGTATACTAGAAGAAAATGTAAAACTACCGGTTAGATCCGCCACGGTTCTAGATCACTTAACCGCAATAGAAAACCTTAGTACGGCAAATTTTACATACAGCTCCAGTTATTTAGATTTAGAAAAAGTAGTTAATGTCAGCCGCTTAAACCAGAGTGTAAAGGAGCATTTAATAGAAATACTTAAGGATCAAAATATAAAATTTACTTCTACTAGAAATAGAATCGTGCTCAGTCGCGGCAGTAAAAAGTATCAGCTCATCGGAGTTGTTTATGATGATTTTTTAAAAGAAGGATTACTCGGAGTACATGTGTATAATAGAACTGATAATCATGCTGTTGTAACTGATGAGGATGGATACTTTACTTTGTCCTCTAAAGAATCATCGGTGGAGTTAGAGTTTTCTTATTTTGGTTATGACGAACTGTCAATAAAAGTCTCTATAGAAAAAGGGATCACTCCGTTTTATTTAAAGAGTGGGCAACTCATTCCAGCAGTTTTAATTACAGAAAAAGGGATCGATAATTCTATTCCCAGTACCCCCATAAGACATGTCATACAGCCTATTAATATAGGGTCGTTTTCTAATTTTTTAGGTGATAATAGTATTTCAGAAGAAATTAAAAATCTACCATTTGTACAATCTGGTAATGAAGGCGAATCAGGTTTTCATGTTAGAGGCGGCGGTGTGGATCAGAACTTGTTTTTATATGAGGGTGTACCCATGTACGAGAGCAATCATACGGCTGGATTATCTTCTATACTTATAACCGATGCAGTTAAAGAAGTGTCTGTTTTTGCAGAAAGCCTTCCGGCTAGATACGGAGGTAGGCTATCTTCCGTAATTGATGTTAAGCTTAAATCAGGAAAGTCAGATAGTATAGTCGGGAGTAGTTCTCTAGGATTAACTGGAGCTAATTTTTATTTAAGTGGACCACTGACCAAAGACAAAAAATTACTTTTTAATGTTTCAGGTCGTTTATCTCTTATTCATTTATACATTGAACCCATATTAAGAAGTGCGTTTAGTTATGATAGTTCTAACTTAAACTATAACGATTTTAATGCTAAGCTTACGTATCAGTTTGGGCCGTCGCATACATTATCCGTCTTTGGTTATTCTGGAAAGGACCAACTGGAGTTAAATAGGACTACAGTATCCACGGATGTTGAGAACTTTAGATCTTTTGCAAACGAGGATAGAAATCAGATAGGATGGGGTAATAATCTCTTGGCTTTGAATTATACAAATTTGCTTAGTGATAAAATGGTTTTGAAAACTCATTTTAGTACACTTAACTATAAATTTACATCTAGAGGAAGTTATCGTTTTGTAGAGTCAGTTATGGACTCTGTCATTAGAAATAACGAGGTAGACATTATCAGCTTTTCTAGTATTAGAGATTATAATAGTTTTGCAGATTTATCTTACTATCATTCTGATAATATAAATTATAAGGTGGGATTAGGACGATCTATTCATAATTATAGTCCGACGATCCGTCAAAGTTCCTCGATTTCAGAAGATATTTCAGGTCAGTTTGAGGATGGAGATTCTAGCATACTTGTAAAGGATCAGTTTTTATACGCTGAGGCAACGATAACACCATTTGAGTCATTACGCATTAACACAGGAGTGAGATTATCCGACTATGAGGTAAGAGGAGAAAACTACTCTTTTACAGAGCCTCGTATAGAAATAGGATATTCTCCTTATAATGGCCACCAGATAGGTCTCTCATATGCTCAGATGGTTCAGTATGTTCATCTGTTAGTGAGTCCGAGCACAGGTATACCTTCGGATTTATGGGTTCCTAGTACCGATAAGATAGAACCCGAATTTGGCCAACAAGTTTCGTTGTCTTACACATTTTTTGTAAAGGATAATTTCAAAATAAAATTAGGTGGGTATCGTAAAACGATGGATAATCTCTTAGAATATTCTAACCCTACTGATCTATTTTATTCAGTAATAAATGAGGAAGAGTTTATTCCTATTTTCACTACTAGTAATGAGTGGGAAAGGAGAGTGACTTCAGGAAGTGGCCGATCTCATGGTTTTGAGGTCGGGTTAGAGAAGGCTTTCGCCAATGTTAAATTTAATTTTAATTATGCCTACAATAAAACAACGAGATCTTTTGCTATCATTGATGACGGAGAGGAGTTTCCTTATAAGTATGATCGTACGCATGATATCAATACATCGCTATTATACAATTTAGGAGATCACTGGGACTTTGCTGCTAAATGGGTTTATGGAACGGGAAATACATTTACCCTTGCGACAGAGCAGTTTCTTACCGCTGAAAATGCGATATTTCTTAGACCATCAAAAAGGAATAATTTTAGACATCTTCCATTCCATCACTTGGATGTAAACGTTAATTACATTTTCGTTTTTAAAGGGATGGCTTGTCGTTTAAGTATGGGTGTATATAATGCTTACAATCGACTTAATCCATATTATATTTACCTTTATCAAGACCCTTTACAGGCTTCTAAAACGAGGACTAGGCAAGTGAGTTTGTTTCCGGTGATTCCTCATATCGGGATTAAAATGAGTTGGTAAATATTCTCTAATTTTCTGTAATAGAGTAGGGGTATTGTCTTAACAGTTCGTAGTACAGTTAAGTACTTAAATTATTAATGGATCATTTAGAGATAACAGATATTCTTGAGTCGGGATACGCCGATATTAAGCGTTTTAATACTGATGATGCCTGGGAGCAAATAATATTAAGATTAAAGGCTGATAATCCTTGCTTTAAAGAATAATGTTTTGCAACGCAGTCTGGACTGCATTTTAATTTTTGATTTGCGATTGTAATACCGTATATTTAGTTTTATTGTTTAAAGCAATGAAACTATTAAGCTACATAATCGCTATTGGCATCACTCTGATGCTTATCTCCTGTCAAAAGGATATCGATTTAGATTTTCAAAATTTCGAATCCAATCTTGTTGTAAATGGAATATTTAATTCGGAAGACCAGTGGAAGGTAGATGTTTCTAGTTCAGCAAATTTACTAGATGTAAATTCCTACATCCAAAAAATAGATGATGCTTATGTAACCATTCAGGATTTAAATTCAGGGGAAGTTATAGAATTAGTGCACACGATTGCTCCGAGCAATAAAGGATCCTATTACTCGGCTTCTGTTCCTAAGGAGTTTGTAGATTACAAATTAAGTGTAGAGAAAGAAGGCTATAAAACAGCAACAGCAATAAACGCCATTCCCTCCGAAATAGATGTAGTTTTTTTAGACACGTCTTTAGTAGAGGTAGAAGGAGAGTTAGCTCTTAAAGTGGATTTTAAAATCAACGATAATGGAGATGAAGAAAATTTCTATGTCTGGGATTTGCTGTATAATAAAGAAGAGGAACAGTTCCAAGGTGGAGGAGGAACGATTACATCAGGAATTCTTCCATCTGATCTAGGAGCGACATTAGAATCTGTAGATGATAACGCAGAGATTTTGAACGAGGAAAGTAATGTCCAGTCTAAGCTGTTTATTTCGGATCATACGTTTAATGGAGCAGAGTATAACACAACATTTTTAACGTATAATGATAATATCGTTTCTAGTTCTAATCCGGGTAGCCCTAATCAGTCAGCAGATTTAGAATTACAGCTAAGAGTATTGGCGGTAAGTAGAGATTTATATGATTACTTAAAATCTCTGGAAGCTTCTTACCGATCCCAAAATATCAATACCAGTAATATCAATCCAGTAGATATAGATTTTAATGTAGATGGGGGACTAGGTATTTTTGGGGCTTATAAAATGCATATCATAGATATCAAGTAACGCTATTCTTATCTGATTCTGTAGGATAAAACCAATTACATAAACATAAATCAAACCATTATCACGTATGACTACTCTTAAATTGTAAGGGATCCTTTTAGTATGTGATATTTTTTAAGCCTATTTGATTTATAAACGTTTCAGTTATTTCAAGGAAAATTAGGTAGAATTTTGGATAAGCTTTTAGCTTAGTTATAATTGCATTCTTAACTATGTAAATAAATTAGAATTTATATGCCAAAGACATTTGCCTCTCAAGGAGATTTGGAAGAAAAGAAAAAGACATTTGTGGAATTGGCCAAAGGAGCTTATGGATATACAGCAGAAGGAGACCCTAATAGTGGTGTAATCATAGGCGACGATGCCGTTATGGTAATCGAGGCACAGGCTACACCTCTTATGGCTGAGGATGTTATCGCTAAAGTGAGGAAGGTTACTGATAAACCGATTAGGTATTTAGTCTTGACACATTATCATGCGGTGAGGGTTCTGGGTGCTGGAGCATATGAGGCTGAAGAGATTATCACATCGCAGAAAACCTATGAGATGATCATAGAACGTGGTCAACAGGATTGGGATTCTGAATTTGGACGTTTTCCTAGGCTTTTTAGAGGGCATGAAAGTATCCAAGGTCTGACTTATCCGACTATGACTTTTACGGACAAAATGACTGTGGATTTAGGAAATAGAAAAGTGGAATTAATACATATCGGTGAAGGGCATACTCGAGGTGATATTATTGCTTGGTTGCCAGAGGATAGGGTTTGCTTTGCAGGTGATTTAGTGGAGTATGGGGCTACGCCTTACTGTGGTGATGCTCAGCTAAAAAAATGGGCAAGTACTTTAGAACGATTAGCAGCTTTAAAACCAAAAGCATTAGTGCCGGGAAGAGGCGACGCATTAATGACGGAAGATAAATGTCAGGAAGCTATTAATGGAACTGCCGACTATACATCTATGCTCTATGACTTAGCACTACAAAGTGTCTTGGCTAGGGAAGACTTAAAAACTTGCTATAACAGGATGTTAGAAATGATGACCCCTAAGTTTGGTCACTGGTATTTATTTGAGCACTGTATGCATTTTAATGCTAAGCGGGCTTATGATGAAGCTAGCGGAATAGAGCACCCAGAAATATGGACGGATGAGATCGATATCGCTATGTGGAAGGATTTAACTGCTTGATCTGAAATACTAAAAACGAGATTTTTAATTTTATTAGATTGTAGATATATCTGTTAGGTTGTGTAAAACCTTTCTTATTTCGATACGCTTATTGAATTAAAATCTATCCTTGATGATTTTGATGAGGACTGTCATAACTTTGATAAAGTTAAAAAACCTCTTTTTTAAAATAGGTAAAACATATTTACCTTCTCTCTCATTGCAATTTCTCGATCTTATAGTTTTGAAGGTAGCTCTCCATACTCTTGTTGTTATAAATTACCTGAATAAAAAGTTTCAATCAAAGATTATTTGATAAAAAATTATTTGATAAAAAATGGTGATAATCCAATGAGCTTAGAAGTTAAGGGTTATGGAGAAGTAAATCCAATGGCATCAGACCATACCATTTCTGAAAGAAAACCCAATCATAGAGTAGATATAAGGATGCATTTCCTTTAAAAAGGAATCTCTACTTTAAGGTATAAGAATTAATGAGATATCAGGATTAAGCTAATACTTCGAAATAAGGCAACAAATGATGTTTTGATAATCCCAGATTTGCCTGGATAAATTATCAAAACATCTTGACTAGTACTCGACTCTATAAGTGTATTACTTCACCATATGCAGCGGCAGTAGCTTCCATAACTGCCTCGCTCATAGTCGGATGCGGGTGGACTGCTTTTAGTATCTCATTTCCGGTAGTTTCTAATTTTCTTGCGGCTACGATTTCTGCAATCATTTCTGTTACATTAGCACCGACCATGTGAGCACCTAATAGTTCACCGTACTTAGCATCATAGATTACCTTTACAAAGCCTTCTTTAGCTCCTGAGGCACTAGCTTTACCAGATGCGGAGAAAGGAAATTTACCTACTTTGATTTCGTGACCAGCTTCTTTGGCAGCAGCCTCAGTCATCCCTACACTTGCAACTTCTGGGTTGCAGTAAGTACAGCCTGGTATATTATTATAGTCTAGTGGTTCTGGGTGATGACCCGCTATTTTTTCGACACAAATAATTCCTTCTGCTGATGCTACGTGAGCTAGTGCAGCTCCTGGAGTAACATCTCCTATAGCATAAATTCCGGATACATTGGTGTTGTAAAAATCATCTACTTGTATCAGGCCTCTATCTGTTTTTATTCCTAGAGCTTCCAGACCTATGTTTTCTGTATTGGGTGTAACACCTGTTGCAGATAAAACTACATCACAGCTGATCTCAGATATTTTTTCGTCTTTTCTAGATTTTACTTTGACTTTAACAGAGGTGCCTTTTTTAGTTACACTTTCTACAGAGGCATTACTCATTACTTTGATTCCTGCTTTAGTCAGTACTTTAGTAATTTCTTTTGATACATCTTTATCTTCTCTCGGTAATAGACCTTGCTCCATATATTCGACGACAGTCACTTCTGTTCCCATGGCATTATAGAAATATGCAAACTCTACACCGATAGCTCCTGCTCCCATTACTACCATTTTCTTAGGTAATTTTTTAAGCGTCATTGCTTCTCTGTAGCCGATTACACTTTTACCATCAATAGGAATGTGAGGTAGAGCTTTAGATCGTCCTCCTGTAGCGATTATAATATGCGGAGCATCGTACTCCTTCTTTTTGCCTTTGCTATCTGTAACGATTACTTTTTTACCTCTAGCAAGTGTTCCTTCTCCTTCTATTACAGTAATCTTATTTTTTTTCATTAAAAACTGAACGCCCTTACTCATACCATTGGCCACATCTCGACTACGTTTTACTACATCTGTAAAATTGGCTTTAGCTCCAGAAACAGTAATACCATAATCTTTAGAGTGATTTATATAATCAAACACCTGAGCACTTTTAAGCAATGCTTTAGTGGGAATACATCCCCAGTTTAGACAGATGCCTCCTAGAGATTCTCTTTCTACTACTCCTACATTTAGACCCAGTTGCGAAGCTCTAATAGCTGCTACATATCCTCCAGGTCCAGTTCCGATTATAATAAGATCAAAATTCATATTGACGGTTGTTAATTTTGCTGCAAATATAATAGAAATCCCTACCTAGGTGATGCCTAAAGCAACAAGATTTATCATCTAAATACCTGAACTCTTGCGACATTTTCTTTAAAATTCTTTACCTCTCTAAACATTCCTGGTATGACCTGCTGGCCATGAGTGTCGATAAAACCGATTCCTCGATCTATGATGACTCTGCCGTATCCATTTTCAAAACTCCAGTTTAGTGGAAAAATAGGTGGTGTCAGTTCGGTTCCATCAGCATTTAAATATCCCCACTGGTCTAATCCGGCATTATAAACAGCTTTACCCTCTTGATATTTATAGATGATAGGATAGAGCTTAGGTGTTATGACTTCTTCTTTGATGTTACAAAGACCAAACTTATCCAGTTCTTGAAATATCCAAAGCCCATGCCCAGCATACTGGACAATTTTTTTGTTAACCTTGGTTTTTGACTTCGATGTTAAGTCGATGATAAAGGTGTTGCCTTCTTTTTTAGCTAAGATTTTACCATCATTGGGTTTACCCAAAAAAGAGTATTCCATGGGAAGAATCAGTTTACCTGCATTATCATAAAGCCCCCAGGTATTATTTTTAGATGCCGAAATATATTTATTGTCGTGATGCAAAATTTGATCAAATTCTAACGGCAGGATATAGTTTCCATCGCCATCGATAAGTCCATTTTTATTATGACGAGTAACGACCGCATGATTGTTTTTGAAATCTCTAACACTCTGGTATTCTGTAGGTATAACTTTTTTTGCTCTAGAGTTAATATAACCCCATCCAGTTTTTGATTTACACCGAGCTCTCCCTTCAGAAAAAGCATATACCTCTGTGTATGCAAGCTGATGTAAGGTGTCATTATTGTTATTGATGATGAGATACTTATCTGTAAAGGTTTTGGCTATAGCCAAATTATTATGATCCAGAGGACTCAATTCTTTATATAAAAACGGAATTATCGGTCTGTTCTTTTTATCGATGATGCCCCATTTTCCTTCAAAGTTTACTACAGCTTTACCTTCAATAAAGTCTCTACAGTTATCATAAATCGGATTGAAGAGTAATTTGCCAGATCGGTCTATATAACTCCATTTGTATTTTGGCGAATCATAATCCTCAAAATAAGCATCTTCTTCTGGACTAAGGGTATGAGATTTTAATACGTCTGATTTGCAAGATTCAAAACACAAAAAAAGCATAATTAAAAACATTATTGATTGCTTCATACGTTTACTAATTGAATCTATACTTTTGACCATTGGCAAATTTATTTAAAATACTTTTTATAGGCACTTTATTTTGTGTGCAATGGAATGTGTACCGTCCTGATGATAATTCGTTTTCTGTTAAATTACCGGGGAAGTATGAGACATCTACGGATACGATATCTACAGATATAGGTGATATCGCTGTTACCTTAGTACATCATCGCTGTAGAATCGATAATTACTGTTTTCATGATGACCCGCATTCCGACTATGCTTTAGTTCATATGGATTATCCATTAGGGACTTTCCCAAAAGACAGTACGGAGCTAATCGATCTTTTTATCGAGGAAAGTATAGAAAACAGACGATTAGAATTAGGGAAGGAAACTATAATCGATTATAAGGCGGATTTAGACAGAGAGGATTACAATGGTATGATGGTGCGGTTTTCTAATCCTTCGACAAAAGCTTTATGTAAAGGAAAGTTTATCGTATATGACGATAGATTGATCGTTTTGCAAGTAGTAAGTAGTTCTAAGCAAATACAAAGGCAAGAAGTAGGACAGTTTTTAGATTCTTTTGATCCTAATCTTGAGTAAGAATATAGGATTTCTCAAACTATGATCTAACTTTACGTCTTTGAAAGCTTATAACCAGATGTCTAAAAAAATAGCTGTCTTTCCTGGATCTTTTGATCCTATCACTTTAGGTCATATTGATCTTGTTGAACGATCGGTAGATTTATTTGATGAAATAATAGTAGCCATAGGTATAAACTCCTCTAAGAAAGGATTATACAGTTTAGAAAAACGTTTAGAATGGCTTGATGTAGTTTTTAAAAAATATAGTAATGTCAGGGTAGCACATTTTGAGGGACTTACCGTCAATTTTTGCAAGGAGCAGAAGGCAGGATTCCTGTTAAGAGGTCTGAGAAATGCTTCAGATTTTGATTATGAGAAAACGATTTCTCAGCTAAACCATATAATCGGTGATGGGCTAGAAACAACATTCTTAATCAGTAAACCTGAGTACTCGCATGTCAGTTCTACTATAGTTAGAGAGATTATAAAAGGAGGTGGAGATGTATCTTCTTTTGTTCCAGAGTTTATCGCCCAAGAAATAGAAATTTAATTTAATCTAATAAATATTTAAACATACGTAACATGGCAAATGCTTTTTTTGAAGTACCTATTGCAACTAACGAACCTATATTATCTTATGCTCCTGGCTCTCCAGAGAAGGCCGCTTTAAAAGCAGCTATTAAAAAGGCTAAATCGGAAAAAAGGGATATTCCGATGTACATCGGAGGAAAAGAAGTTTTTACTAAAAACAAGGTGGCGATAAAACCACCGCATGAGTTAAGTCATACTCTGGGTCATTATAATCAGGGAAATCGATCTCACGTAAAAAGAGCGATCCAGGCTGCACTAGAAGCGAAAGTAAAGTGGGAGTTAATGCCATGGCAAGATAGGGCTGCTATATTTTTAAGAGCAGCTGATCTTTTATGTGGGCCTTATAGAGCAAAGATGAACGCAGCGACTATGTTAGCTCAGTCTAAAAATGCGTATCAGGCGGAAATCGATTGTGTCGCAGAGTGGGCGGATTTTTTAAGATTTAATGTTCAATACATGACTGAGATCTATATGACTCAGCCAGAGAGTGCTCCAGGTGTTTGGAATAGATTAGAGTATAGACCTTTAGAGGGTTTTATTTTTGCATTGACTCCGTTTAACTTTACTTCTATCGCTGGTAATCTTCCTGGTGCCCCTGCTCTTCTTGGGAATACAGTAGTATGGAAACCCGCAGGGACACAGATTTATTCTGCTCAGGTTATTATGGAAATTTTTGAAGAGGCAGGTCTTCCTGCAGGTGTTATCAATCTTGTTTATGTAGATGGTAAAACAGCTGGAGAGGAGATATTTACGCATCCAGATTTTGCAGGATTGCACTTTACCGGTAGCACTGGTGTATTTCAGAAACTATGGAAAACGATAGGTGATAATATTGCTACTTATAAATCTTACCCTAGAATTGTAGGAGAAACGGGAGGTAAAGATTTTATCGTTGCTCACTCCTCTGCTAATCCGGATGAGGTAGCAATTGCTATGGCAAGAGGGGCTTTTGAGTTCCAAGGTCAGAAATGTTCTGCCGCATCTAGAGCTTATATCCCTAAAAGTTTATGGAAAGCTATTTCTACTAGACTTAAAAAAGATGTAAAATCCTTTAAGATGGGACCAGTGGATGATTTTAGAAATTTTATTAATGCTGTAATCGACGAAAAAGCTTTTGATAAAATATCTTCTTTTATTGCTAAAGCAAAGAAAGATAAAAATGCAAAGATCTTATTAGGAGGTAAATACAGTAAGAAAAAGGGTTATTTTATAGAGCCTACGGTAATAGAAACTACTGATCCTTACTATGTAACAATGTGCGAAGAACTATTTGGGCCTGTGCTCACGGTTTATGTATACGACGATAATAAATACGATGAGATTCTAGACATTGTAGATAATACATCTCCCTATGCTTTAACAGGTGCCTTATTTGCAAAGGATAAATATGCCTTGAATCATGGGTCTACTAAGTTGCGTAATGCGGCTGGTAATTTTTATCTTAATGATAAGCCGACAGGTGCGGTAGTAGGTCAGCAACCATTTGGTGGAGGAAGAGCATCAGGAACAAATGATAAAGCAGGTTCTGTTTTAAATTTATACAGATGGATATCTCCGCGAACGATTAAAGAAAACTTTAATGCTCCTAGAGATGATTATCGTTATCCTTTTATGGGTGGTAAATAAAACTTTAGTTGATATTAGTTTATAGCTTTTATAACAAAGTTTAAGATTTTATTAGGAATTTGTCTCTTTACATTTGTGAAGAGACAAATTCTTATTTTAGAATAAATTGTTTCAATGAGAACGCTACTATTATTTTAACAAATTGACTTTTTTGTGAAAGAACTTTATCTATTATTTTTTGTATTGATTTTTTCTAGGGCTGATCTAGTAGCGCAGAGTTTTACGATCAGTGGTTATATAGAGGATAAAAGCTCTGGGGAGAAACTGATTTCTGCAAACCTATTTGACGATATTTCTGTATCTGGTACAGTAAGTAATAATTTTGGATTTTACAGTATTACCCTTCCTGAAGGAGCTGTAGAATTAACGGCCTCTTACATTGGATTCCAATCCGTTTATGCAAATTTTGAATTAACCAGGGATACAACTCTAAATTTTGAATTGCCATCTTCCGTTGAATTTGAGGAAGTGGTTATTACCGCAGATCGAAACTCAGAGGGGCGTATAGAGGAACGAACACAAATGAGTACGGTAGAGGTACCTATAGAGCAAATAAAAAAGATACCTGCATTACTGGGAGAAACTGACGTGATCAAAGCATTACAATTATTGCCAGGTGTTCAGTCAGGCGGAGAAGGACAAAGTGGTTTATATGTAAGAGGAGGAAGCCCAGATCAAAATCTAATATTATTAGATGGCGTTCCTGTATATAATGCAAATCATTTATTTGGTTTTTTCTCTGTGTTTAATGCTGATGCTATTAAAGATGTTAAGCTTATCAAAGGTGGTTTTCCGGCAAGGTATGGCGGTAGGCTTTCTTCAGTACTAGAGATAAACATGAAGGAAGGGAATAAAAATGAATTTCATGGAGAAGGGGCCATTGGACTTGTAGCTTCTAAACTAACTTTAGAGGGTCCTATTACAGATAAGACTTCATTTATAGTTTCTGGAAGACGTACTTATGTGGATATCTTAGCTCAACCGTTTATAAAAAAATCTTTTGAAGAGGAAGGAACAGATGGTTCTACAGGTTATTATTTTTATGATTTAAATGTAAAGGTAAATCATACTTTCTCTGATAAAGATCGTCTCTTTCTCAGTGCATATAGAGGTAGAGATAATTTTTATTTAAATACTAAGGAGTTAGACTCGGATCCTTCTGATGTTTTAAAATTTAATTTAGGTTGGGGAAATATAACAACAGCATTACGATGGAATCATCTAATAAACCCAAAGCTATTTGTAAATACAACAGCCACTTACAGTAAGTATAATTTTGGAGTTCTTTCTGCTTTTGCAGAAGAATATAATGATCCTGAAGAAAATGAGAGTATCTCATTAGAGTATGATTCTGGAATTAGGGATTATGCACTTAAGTTAGATTTTGATTATTTACCTACACCAGACCACTTTGTAAGATTCGGAATTCAGGGTATTGCCCATCGTTTTAATCCGGGTGTTTTTGATTTAAAACAAACAAATCCCGATTCGGAAATAGATATAGATACAGAAATTTCTCAGGAGATTATAAATGCTACAGAGCTAGCGGCTTATGTTGAGGATGATTTTTTAATATTTGACAAACTAAAAATAAATGCAGGTTTACATGTGTCTGCTTTTTTAGTGCAGGGAGAAAATTATGCTTCCTTACAACCTAGGTTAAGTACTAGATATTTATTAGATAATGGAGTTGCATTAAAAGCTTCATTTGCCACTATGAGACAATATATCCATTTGTTGTCCAATGAAGGAATAGGGTTACCGACCGATCTATGGCTTCCTAGTACAGCAAAGGTAAGACCTCAGGATTCGTGGCAAGTAGCCGGTGGACTGGCTAAAAGTTTAGGAGATAATAGTTACGAGTTGAGTGTCGAAGGATATTATAAAAAGATGAAAAATCTTATTGCCTACAGGGATGGATCTGGACTTTTTGAGTTTAATGACTGGCAAGAGAGAGTCGTACGAGGGGAAGGAGACTCTTATGGAATAGAACTGTTTTTACAAAAGAAAAAAGGCAGACTAAATGGATGGGTCGGTTACACTTTATCTAAAAGTAATAGACGTTTTGACGAACTAAATTTTGGGGAAACCTTTCCTTATACCTACGATAGGAGACATGATTTTTCTATTGTAGCTAATTATGATCTTACCGATAGAATCAGTTTTGGAGGGACCTGGGTTTATGGAACAGGTAATGCTATAACACTGGCAAATTCAAATTTTAGAGGGATATACGATGATGGTGGCTCTGGTAACTCTTCTTCTTTATCCTTTTATAAAAATCGTAATAATTTTAGAATGCGATCTTATCATCGTTTAGATTTTGGCTTCACTTTTACAAAGAAAAAGAAGAGGCATACCCGCAAGTGGGCCATAGGTGCGTATAATGCGTACTCTCGTAAAAATCCGTTTTTTATATACGTAGATTCTGATTTTGTAGATGGTCGCAACCAAAGAGTTTTAAAGCAAGCTAGTCTGTTTCCACTTATCCCTTATGTTTCTTACAGCTTCAAATTTTAAAAATGTTAAAGATGAAAATTCATAGTATATCTTTTTTTGTAATGTTCGGATTACTTATTTGTTTCTCTTCTTGTCAAGAAGCATTTGAAACTACGCTTACTATAGATCCGCCTCCTTTTGAAAAGCAATTAGTGGTGCATGCTTATGGTAATTCTCGGACTCATGACTTAGAAGTGACAGTCATTAAGTCTGTTGGACTTTTAGAAAGAGCAATCAATAATTCTGATCAGATTATAAATGATGCTACGGTTACTTTGATATCAGGTGATGATGAGTATGTTTTACAAAACAGCGCAGGTGGATCTAGTGCTTATTCCAATTATTATTTACCTGAGGGTATTCTCACATTTGATGAAGGAGAGAGCTATGTTTTAAAGGTGGAAGCCGATGGATTTCCTGATGTAACGGCCAGTACTATTGTACCACCTAAAGTAAATATCAGAGATTTTAATTTTGAAGTAGATGGTCCGTCAGATGGTTTTGATGATTATTCTGCTGTTGAGTTTGTATTAGAAGACCAGGAAGAAGTGGATAATTATTATGAGGCCTTTTTTCTAGAAGTTAATGTAAATGGTTCAGAGTTTCCAACTTTTGGTCTTTATTCCCTTGATCCTGTTTTAGAAGAAGGTTTCTCCTATTCTTCGTTATTACTTAATGATGATTCTTTTGATGGATCGGATAAATCGGTACAGTTACTTTTAGATAAGTTTTTTGCAGAATCTCAGCCCGATGTTCTTGATAGATTATATTTAGCATGGAGAGAGATACCTAGAGAATTATATTTGTATAGTAAGTCTGCAAACCAAAATAGAAACAATGAGGATAATCCTTTTGCATCTCCCGTTCAGGTGTTTTCAAACATAGAAAATGGAATAGGTGTTTTTGCTATTTTTAATGAGCGTATAATTAAGGTTACGGACTAAAAAGGCAGTTCTGGAAATTGCTGGATCTTATATATAAAATCTGTTATCAGACTAGGTTTAAGACCTATCGTTATAAATAGACCAAAAATAGCACCCCATAAATGTGCATCGTGATCTATCCCCCCGCTTCTGGCTTGTTTTCCAGCATAAGCGGAGTATCCTATAAATAGAATTCCAAAAACGATATAGGGTAGCGGTGGAAATAGTAGCCATTCCCAAGGTCTTAATAGGCAAAATACCAATAGAATTCCAGATGTAGCTCCAGAGGCTCCGATACTACCAAATCGAGGATTGTTTCGATGCTTAAAATAGGTAGGAATATCTGCAGCCACGATTGTAGTTAGATACATTAATAAATATAGATTTCGTCCTAACGTTTCTTCAAACCAACGGATGTAATAATTTTCCAAAGCATTTCCAAACTGATATAAGACGTACATATTTATTAATAAATGCATCATGCTTCCATGAACAAAACCCGAACTCAACCATCTATAATATTCTCCATTTCTAGACTCCTCGTAAGGGTAGTGTTTTAATTTATTAAATAGCTGAGGATTATTGAGAGACAAGTATGATACTAGACATGTGATCGCTACGATAACATTAGTAATGGATAAAATCATAGATTAATCGTTGTGGTATTTTTCGTTTTTGATAATGGTAAACGCTCTATATAGTTGTTCTAAAAAAATGACTCTAATAAGCTGATGAGAAAAAGTCATATCAGATATAGATACTAATCCGTCTGATCTTTTTTTTAGACTTTCGTCGAATCCAAAAGCTCCTCCGATTACAAAGACTACTGATTTATATGATAGGTTCATTTTTTGCTGTAGCCAATTAGAAAAGTTTCTAGACGTAAAACTTTTACCTTTTTCATCTAGTAAAATAACATGATCAGAAGGGGATAGCACATTTAAAATCGCTTCTGCTTCCCATTTTTTCACTCCTTTAGGATCCTTAAATTTATTTTTCTTTATATCTATTACTTCATAATCAAAAGAAGAATAATTTTTAATTCTAGTACTAAATACTTGCTCCCCATCCCGAACAAAAGGCATTGTCGTTTTTCCAATAACGAGGAGTTTTAATTTCATATCTAAAACTACTCAAAACTATACGAAGTATACAAAGCATGAAAGGATAATGAAAGTGGATGTTGAAATTGTCGCAAAAAAAAATTTAACAATTCAGTAAAACAGAAGGGATAAAAAAACAAAGCAACTAATTTTCATTAGTCGCTTCGTAACCACCATTTCCTAATATCGGAAATCAACATATTATAATGTTAATCCCTTTACTGGAAGTATAAATTTATAAATACTGATTGTAAATGTCAAAGAATATTCGGTATTAATTTTAATACTTTCTGCTATTTTGAATTGGAGTTAAGCAGTTAGTCAGAATTATATTTTAATTCACCCTTGTAAATACAGTGATTCGTAATTATATTGCTTTATTTGTGTAAATCATTAATCAATATTTCTGTTTTGCTTATTGTGTATAAACAGGATTTCCTTAAAAAAATACTTTTGAAAGTAGCTTATTTCGTTCGTCATGCTAAGTCCAGTTGGAAAAGTTTAGATATTTCTGATCACGACCGTGCATTAAATGCTAGGGGTAAAAGAGACGCTCCCTTAATGGCAGCAAAGTTTAAAGAGCAAGAAAGGTGTGTACCTTTATTAATTTCCAGTAGTGCAAAAAGAGCATTTAAAACAGCTTTATACTTTGCTCGACATTTAGAATTAGATAAGAAAGAAGTGGTTATTGAGCCTAGTTTATATCATGGATCGGAAGATGACTTTGCAAGTGTTTTATTTTCCCAGTCTGACTCTCTTAATACTATTATGATTTTTGCACATAATCCAGGCTTGACCTATTTTGCAAATCATTATTCAGATTTTTCTATTGATAACGTTCCTACAACAGGAATTTTTAAATTAGAAAGCAAATCAGATAAGTGGGTGGATTTTTTTAGTAATGTTCGGTTGTCCTCTTTTATCTATCCTAAAATGTTTATCCATTAGCAAATGAGAAAGCACAGCCGTAGTAAGACAAACTAACATTCTAGTTTATTTAAAATAAAATTTGGAGACGTTTATCATCTATATTAAGGCACTATATCGATTTGAGTGGGTAAAAAATATCTATTCCATTCTGATTGTCATTTAAGTTCATATTCAAATGCCTCTTTTTCTTTTGCCTTGAAGCAAAAGAAACAAAAATTCAAGATTGTTTTAATTTCTTAACACTCCTAAATCTTTAAAATCCTAAACAAAATAAACTCGCACAAACAGCTTATTTTCACATTATCAATTATACTATCCCATTGGCATATCTTATTCTCAGTATTCTTAGTTTTGCTCCAACACTATTTTGTTTTTAACGGATTTTAAAAATTTATCCACTAAAATCAAAAAGGTCAATCCTTGCATAAATTAGGATTATACCTAGTATTTAATCACTCACCCATTCTGATTAACATAGAGCCAAATTTATGGATATTAGGATTCTAAGACTTCTATTGTTTAATAGTAATCAAAATATTAATTCTATTAACCAAAATCATACAGCGGTTCAAAAATCAATTTCTCGGAGTTAGGATCGTTACCCGCTTTTTGCACAAACGCTTCCATACTCCAAATCAATTTAGAGTTTACTCCTTCAAAAGATGGAAATGCTTCTAATGGAAGTTGTATCGTATTCACGTAAGTGTATTCCTGTCCCGCTTCTAAAATAAAATTCTCTTCAACCATTATTTTTTCTTCATATAAAACAGCATACTCTTTTTCTACTATAGTGGAATAATGGCCTTGGGCATTTCTGGTATTTACAGAGACAGATACCTCCTCTAAATATTTAAGATCGATGTATATTAGATCGGCTTCGATATCTTGATCCTCCACTGCTATGATTAACTCTACATCAAACGGTTTACGCAGATAGCTCTCATTAACAATTTGCAATGAAAGCCGTACCCCTCCTCCGGTAATAAAGTTTTTAATTTTACTAAACAATCCCATATAATATCGATATAGTAATCTTTAATGTAACTCCTAGAAAATCTAAATTACTAAAAACTAAAGCTACTCCTGAGTGATATCATCTCTTAATATCTCACTACTATGGATTAGAATATAGCACTTAAATAAAAATTAAAAGGCCATTGAAAAATCAACAGCCCTTATTTACTTTCTGAACACTTGTAAAACTATACTAGTACTTCTTTACTCATTAGCAATTTATAATCTTCAATACTTTGGTTTATGATTTCCCAAGCCTTTTCCTTATTCTGAAACTTCTCTACCAGAACTTCTTTATTCTCTAATTTTTTATAATCTTCAAAAAAGTTTTTAAGTTCGAGTAACGCATGGGGCGGTAACTCTTCTATATCCTGTATATGACTTACGCTCATATCATCTGGAGAAACCGCTATGATTTTATCATCTGCTTCTCCACCATCTATCATACGCATCACTCCGATCACTTTTGCCCTCATAAGGCTCATCGGAAATATCTTAGCCTGTGTAAGCACTAAAATATCCAGAGGGTCCTTATCATCGCAGTAAGTCTGCGGAATAAATCCATAATTATATGGGTACGTCATAGACGAGTATAGAACTCTATCTAATTTTAGAAATCCAGTCTCTTTATCTAATTCATACTTAGATTTACTCTCTCTAGGGATTTCTATCATTGCCGTTACGATTTTAGGAGCATCATCTCCTATGTGGACGACATGCCACGGATTGTTATTTTCCTTCATTTCTTTATCTGTTTTCACTTTGCGGCTGCAAAGGTAATTTACATTTATAAAGCATGCTTAGGAAAAATGTTAATTAATCATTCTTTTTACATAATATTAGATCTATTCCCCTTGGTCAGACAAAATAATGAATACCATTAGTATTAAAACGCCTTATTTATCGCATAAACGATAGGCGGTGTAACCAAATGGCTATGCCGTCCTATCGTATGTTATGGGCTGGGATTCTATCTCACAATAACTATTCTTTCAACTACTTTTTGACCTGATTGCAAGTCTTGAATTTCAAGTAGATATATTCCAGTTGGAATGGAAGTTAGTAAAATTTGGTTTTTGTTTTCCTTTGTAGTTACCAGTTTCCCCTCCAAGTCATATAAACTTGACTTATAAATCAAATTTCCAGGGACATCAATGTTTATAAAATCGACTGCTGGATTTGGATAGATGGAAATTGTGGAATTTGCTATCTCGTGAATTGACGATAATAAGTCCGTCCCATCACAATCTTCGTCTATTCCATTGTTTGGTATTTCAGTAGCATCAGGATTTATATTTGGGTCATTGTCATCGCAATCATCTTCCAAAAAGAAACCATCAGAATCTTCATCAATTAGGAAGCCGTTTATTTCTGTTATTATTCCTTGAGAAAAACAGTTATTGGAATCAATACTTCCAAAACAATACAATCTATCATTTACTAATGATGTTCCAATAATATTTGGATAGGATACATTTGAGCTACTGACAACATAGTTCATGTCTTGGTTACTCTTCAAATGGAAATCTTCTGTTCCTCTTATCTTGCCATAAAAATTACCTTGAGAATCAAATCCAATAACAGTATATCCTTGATTATTAAATTGATTTGAAATGTCTTCAAAAGTGTTGTTAATAGAATTATATACGTGAAGTCCAACTTCAGTTGAAATATAGATATTGGAATTTTGATCTGCAAATAAATCAGTTATTGCACCTCCGCTGACATTATATTCATTAAGAACATCCTCATCTTTTATAACTGCTACTTTATTTGTTGTAGTAACCATTAATACACCAGTTGATGAAATTTCAGATTTTGTGAAAAAATCAAACATCCCATCCATTATTGTAAATGTTTCAAAAACCTCTGTTTTTTTAACTATATCATTTCTATCGGTTACAAGCCACAGTATAGAATCAGAAGAATGTACACCAATTATATTGTCATTTTCTATTGCGGAGTTTGAACTATCATAAGAAACAATTTCATTATCAATGTAACCTAATAATCCATCTCCTGAAGTACCCGATGCATACCATATTGTGTCATTGGGACCCTTAGTAATATCGTTGAATGAGCCATCGCCAGGTTTAAGTTCAATCGGATTTGACCAAATTGCATTCTCATATATTTGAATGAAATTGTCCTTTTCTGCAATGTAAATACCTTCATCATCAATGTGAAAATCCTGAATGCACTCTACCTCATGTAGTAATTGTTGCTGAAAGGAGGATTGACATTTTCCCAATTCAAAGTATAAGAACAAAATTGAAAGTGTCAGTAATATTTTATATTTCATCTCTTACGTTTTGTTTGATTTCCTTGACCATAATTTGAAGATATGGCGATTATATCGGATTTACTCAATCTATTTTTTATAACATCCAGCTCAAAACTATTCATACTACCCGATAAAGCTTTTACTTCATCCCGTTCGAGATCATTAAAAAAATAAGCCATTTCTGTCGTATTACCCTTAGTATCTGTTGTGTACAAAGCTTTTGTTAGTACTGAAGAGGTAGAACCTCCTTTCATACCAGCATGATTTAACCAAGATCGGTTTTTAGGATTTAAGAGTAATCGCTCCATAATATCATCTAGATATTGCTGCGTCTCTTTAATAAAATAAGATCTAGAATTGATCTTACGCATAATATCCACATACTCCGCTGTAGTCGAACTAGGAAGATTATCAGACCATACCCTTTGTACATCAAACCCAAAAGATCCTAAATCAGATTTATAATCGGGGTCTTTTAACAACTTCTCCTGGATGATATAGGTTACACGATGATACTCTTCCATGGTCATAGCTCTTAGTTCTTGAGTCAGTTTATCATTCTTAAGATCTGGAAACTTTTCTTTTCCTACAAACAAAGCAGATACTGGATAAAATATTTTATCATGATTCTTTACTTCCATTTTTTCTAGACGAGTATTTATATTTTCCAGTCCTAGCTTTTTGCAGAGCCATTCTGTATTTGCATTAGAACTATACCAGATCATTCCTTTTACGATATTCCTTATAGAAATATGCCTATCCTCTATTTTATCGTTGAACGATTTTAGCCACCTCGGATAAGCTCCACCATCAGTGTTAGGGATATAAAATTTATCTAACTCCCTTATAGGAATCATCTGATCAGGATCGATCTTTTTACTCGCAGCTTGCTCTGCATATTCTATCGCCAATATAATTTTTACAGTACTGGCTAGACACATCATTTTATCCGAATTATTATCTACCACAACCGAATCATTACGCATCCATTTTATAGCAGATCGATCGGGATTATTTTCTATAAATTTTACAATATCCGTCTCAGGCGGATGAGCTGTTTTACCTAAAACAAATCCTAACAGTAGCATGAGACTAAACAAGAGTAAAATTCCAAATATGATTTTTTTCAACAAATCAGTAATGTTTAAATTCATCTTAAATTAAAAAAATAAATTTAAACGCGGATTAGATAATCGCTTCTTTTTTCATGATAAAAGTTGCAGATTTATTTTGACAGACTCCATTCCGTAGAGTGTAATCAAATGCCAATTCGTTATCAATGATTTCTACTTCAAAACATTTATTTCTAAGTTGCTCCGGATAAGCATCCGTGGTCTGACATACTTCTAAATCATGAGTTGCAATGCACCCTATCGTCCCTTTAGAGATTACTTTCTTTATGACCTCGATCGTTCCTGTCTGTTTATCATCAGAATTAGTACCTTTTAAAATCTCATCTAGTAAAACAAAACATACCCCTTTGCCAAGGCGATCCATGATTTTCTTTAGCCTTTTGACCTCTGCAAAAAAGTATGACTCTCCATCGTTTAAAGAATCCATCTGACGCATAGACATCAATACAGGAAGTGGATGTACCATTGCCTCCGAAGCACATACGGGAGCCCCGATTCCCGCCATAACCATATTTACCCCTAGAGTTCTGAGGAAGGTGCTTTTGCCCGACATATTAGAACCTGTAAG
The DNA here is from genome assembly GCA_938015805.1 of uncultured Saprospiraceae bacterium. Classification (GTDB taxonomy): domain Bacteria; phylum Bacteroidota; class Bacteroidia; order Chitinophagales; family Saprospiraceae; genus JAHDHU01. Next base: position 34,455 of record CALLXF010000106.1, read on the forward strand.
AATAATAAAATTATTTTTCTGTAAAGACAAGTCATTACATACCCTTGCAGAAGCATTGATTAAGGGATGTCCTAGAGATTTAAATTTGATCTGATAGTTATCATTCAATCCCGGAAATACAAAGCTTTGATTATTGTAGGCGTAATTTGCGAGACTGTTTAGTGCTTCAAAACTTCCTAAAACCAAAAGCCATTTTTCGATATCCTTAGCAAACTCTTGTTTCCATTTTATCAATGCTACTAGATTATGGATGTGGTATAAAAATGATCCATTAAAAAAAATAGCGGCAAAACCATTTTGGATAGTCTCTGCGTTAGATAATAACACGTGTAGAGACTTTAATTTTTTACTGGCTGACCCCGTTGTATAATTTATCTCTTGCTGGAGAGATTGTAATTTTGTACTTGTAAATTTCTGTGATTCTATTTTATCGATCACTGCACTGTACTGTCTGATGATGGTTGTAATATGATCAGAATCAATAAGTACATTCTTTATGCGTTTCATTTGCATGCCTGCCAATAAGAGATTGAACAGAAAGAAACCTGTGGCGATATGAAAAAACAATAAGTCCGTTCTAAAAAAATGGATCGTTAGACTGATCACAAATAATGTAGGAATAAGAAAAAATAATATTCGTAGCACACCAGAAATCGAGGTAGTCTCTTCCTTTGTCCAAGCTATTAGTTTATCGTAATCTTTTTTAGAATCATTAGCAACTTTGGCGTAAGCCAAAACATCCTGACGCCACTCTACTTTATTTTTTAACTCTTCTATTGCTACTTGATTTTCTGAAATCTCAGCATTAGTAAGTAGATGCTGAAGCATGGAAGAGAGCTTTTGTTTACCAGGAAAAGTAGCAGTCCTATTTAAATGATGGAATAAAGAATGATTCCCAAAAACATCTAAATCATAAGTGTAAAAATGCGTATAATCAATAAACTCCTCTCCATTTTCAAAAGGGATAGCTGTTCCATTTAGATAACTGATCTCTTGTTCGTTTATCAATACGAGAGCCTCCGCTATTTTACGTTTTCTGGAAACTTTTTTATGTATCCTCATCAAAACTACAAAGGCCACAAATGATAAAAATGCTAAAGCAATAATCCAGTATTCCCCAGTACTAAAAGACTTATATCCCAGAAATAAAAACGAAGCAAAAACGATCAACCTTAACAAGCTAATCGTTTTAAATTTTGTATTTAGCTGCTGAAAACTATCGGTAAGTTTATTTTTTAGCTCGAGGTATTTATCCATTTTATCCAAAGGCTTAGTTTAAGCGATGCAAAAATGAAATAAAAATATGGTAATCTCGATTTTAGAGTTCCTTTATTATTAGACTAAAATTATGAGACTAAAATCGTTTAAAATCATATCGGATCTACGAACTCCATCTATTAAACTAAAAATATAATATAGACGCTAAGGCAACTCTTTTAAAAGGGTCTCTACTGCCAATTTACCCAAATTATTAGAGGCTTGTGGACTTGCTCCTGTGATTAATTTTCGATCTATACAGACGGTGCTATCTGCCTTTGTATTCTTAATCTTTGCTCCTAAGCCGCCTAATTTTTTACTTAAACCATAAGGCATTTGACCCGGCAGATATCCTATCATAGGTGTCTTTTTATCTACAGCATCTGGAAATACCGCCATCTCATACCCATCGTAAAGAAACTTCTTCCCTTCTAGTGTGGTAGATAATAAAGACCCTGGTCCATGACAAAGCGTTATAGTATAAAGCGCTTGCTGATCAGCCCACCTTAAAATTTTTCCGACATTATGATCTTCTGGAATACCGAGCATTGCTCCATGTCCACCAGGAACAAATACTGCCGCATACGCTGAAGCGTCAGAAGATGATAAATTGATAAATTCTTCTAACTTTTTAGGGCGGTCTAGTCTCGGTTTAAGATCGCTGTAAATCTCATTTACATGATCATCTTTTTCTGGAAATGCCCACATTTCTAAGACTGCAGGTTTACCAGTAGGAGTTGCTATCTCAAAAGTAAATCCTGCATTACGGAGGTGTAACATAGGAACTAGTGCTTCCACTGGATGATTACCGGTTGAGAATAATTTACCATTTTGCATTTCCAGATTCTTTTGCTCAGTAAAAATTACAAGAATCTTAGATCTACTACCTTGGTATTTATCGTATTTGATATTCTGGAAATCAGTCTTAGATTGTGTAGCTAATTTTAAAGCAAGATTAGATGGGCTGTAAGATCCGTCTGACTCTAACCGCGGAGCTAGACCTAATATTTTTTTTAGCATTATAATTATTTAAATGTAGTTACTAAATCACTGATCGGTTTACGTACTTTTTTAAGGTTTACTAACCAGTCGTTTTCTGCATCTCTATACCCTATCGGAAGGATAACTGTACTCCGTAGATTTTTGTCTTTTAGATTTAGAATCTTATCTAGGGCCTCATTATCAAACCCCTCCATCGGTGTGCTATCGACGCCCTCATAAATCGCCTGTGTCATTCCGGCCATCAGAGCGATATATGTCTGACGAGCAGCATGCTCATAATTTTCCTGAGGATCTTTGTGTGGGTAAGTCTTTAGTAACTGATTACGATAATTTTCCCAGCCTTCGTTCTTAAAACCTCTGATCTCATTAGTCAGATCAAACATATAGTTTATACGATCTGCTGTGTAATGATCCCATGCTGCAAATACTAATAAATGCGAGCAATCAGTCACCTGCGACTGGTTCCAAGCGATCTCTCTGATCTGAGCCTTTAGCTCCTGATTAGTAATCACCATAACCTCAAATGGCTGCAATCCACTAGATGTCGGAGCGAGTCGTATGGCCTCTAGTATATTTTCTATTTTTTCTTGCGGCACGACTTTACCATTCATGGCTTTAGTGGCGTATCGTTCTTCTAATTTCTCAATATGACTCATTAAATTTTTGTTTTTAATAACGCTTGCAAAAGTATGCCATTTGTAAGCTCTAAAAATTGATGTATGGTAATAAACCATTTTAATATATGTCTTTATGTTACGGTGAGAATGTTTTTACCGCGAACTATTAAAAACTTTGTAAAGTCAAAATTCTAAAAAGACGGAAATTCCATATTTTAAAAACACAACTAAGTCATCGCGTAAAAAAACGAAACCATATCAATGATGCTATAAGATGTACCTGCTTATCTAGCTGATAGTTCGGTTCGGATTCTACTAAGACTCTCTGTCGTTATACCTAGGTAAGATGCGATGTGATAATTTTTTACATCGTTTACAATGGTCGGATAAGTCTCTACAAAATTTACATATCGTTGCGTAGCTGATAGGGATAGATTTTCCAGTATCCTATTTTGGAAACTAGCAAAGGCTAATTCCATCTTTTTAATATGGAAATACGCTACTTTAGGTATCTCTCTACATAACATATCAAATTCCGCTTTAGAAATACTGTAAATAGTCGCAGTTTTTATACATTCTACATTGGAAACGGATAATTTTTTATGCCTTCCGTACAAAGATATATAATCACTTATCCACCATCCTTTTACTGCAAATTGTAGGATATGCTCTTTCCCGTCTCTGTCGATAAGATAACTCCTCAGGCAGCCTTTATGCACATAAAACATATCGTATACTTCGTCGTCTTCTTTTAATAAAAACGAATTTTTATCAATTGTAGATTTCTTTAATTTACTGCAGAGTAGATTAATTTCTTCTGTAGTAAATGATAGGCCGTGGAATATCTCTGATATAATGGTGTGCACTATTTATTCTAAATTTTATGGAATTTTATAAATGTACTAAAACGATTTAATAAATCCAGTTACTCTAGTCGATCATCATAGAATGTCAAGCTGACGGTATAGAGTTCCGATTAAAAATCATCTATGTTTAACGACTGTGAATTATTATAGTCTAGTAATAATTTAAGCATTACAAATGTATTGTACAGCTTTGCACACTATGATTTACCTAATGTTCCATTACTAATCATGAACAATTTTTATCTCCCTTCATAAAGTCATATGCCCCTTTTCTCAGTTCAATTCCATATTCCATAAAAGCCTTTAATGAGGCTAAGAAATTAGACCATCCTGCGGTATTGCTAACGAGCCACTTTAAATTTTGTTCGTTAAGTTCTTTTCCGCTTTCAGTTACTTTAACAACGGTATTATTATTAGAGTAATTTTCTAAATGGATGATCACTTTAGTTTCTGGATCCCAACAAAAAGAAATGATCTCATGCCCATTAAGTGTAACATCTTTTATTAAGTATGATTCCTCAAATTCTGGAAATTTCCAAAACACCTCTTTCCCAGATTCTAATCTGCCTGTGCTTTCAGAAATGAAATACTTGGTCATAAATTCTGGATTTACAATTGCTTCAAAAACTTCATCTACTGATTTTTGAATTTGTAAATTGGCTTGAGATATTAATTCCATTTTAATCACTTAAAATTACCTTGATAAACATTCTAAAAAAATCCTTTATCACATCCGCTTTATAATTAGTCTAATCTGCCCCATGTGGTTTGCCTGGTGTTCCATCACATGATACCATGCCCAGTGATTATTCATAGAACTTCCATCTACCTTTTTATCAAACCATTTATCATCTTTAGTTTTTAAGAGACGTTTTGTTTCTGCTCTGACTTCGTCCCATTTTCCTAGATAATAAGAAATAGGTTTACCTACTAATGCTTTTCTTCCTTTGTCTCCGAGGTCCATCGCTGGATCCCAAAATGCTGCCTCTTCTTTATTATATCCTCTATTCTCAAAAGTGTAAACTTGGTAATATTTTTCTGTAGCTGCAAGATGTAAAATCATCGCTCCTATCCTATTTGCATTATCATCGAGGAGAAAATCAGTTTGCTTTTTCGATAAATTCTCTACACTTCTTGTTACTCTTCTTTTTAAATCGTCCAACATGGATATAACAACTCCTATCTGAGGTGTATATCCATCAGGAACGCGTATCACATTTTGGGCTTTCGCCGAATGGAAATACATCAAAAATATAGTAAGAGTCAAAACTAAAGTCTTAGCAGAGTAAGTTTTCATGGTTATATCATTTGGGTGAATAAAAAAAAATAAACTAGTGCTCCAAAAAACTTATATAAATAACATGCACTACTTTATGAACGTTGAAAACAAAAATCCATTATGCCAATTACAACAGCATTGAAAATTACTTCTTAAAAATCACCCTCCTAAAATTTTAATCACTAACTCTTTAGTCATTTTTTTACCCGCCGCTTGCTTTTTTATTTCTGCAAAATCAAATTTAAAATTACATCCAGCTTTCCAGTGCGAGCAACCATAAGCTTTATTCCCTTTGATTAGTTTTCCTTTCTTACACTTAGGACATAGAGGCATCGATTCCTTCTCTGCTTTAGTGGTATTCACTTGATGAGCGGAACTAGGATTAGGATGAAAGACCAGTTGGTTTTGATCTCCAAACGCGATCAAGCCATCCACTTTTCCATCTACCGTTTTAAACCCTTTGAGCTTTACAGTAGAAC
>CALLXF010000107.1 GCA_938015805.1 uncultured Saprospiraceae bacterium
CTCCATCACCATCAGAATCCGTAAGATCTAATTCCGGTCTTTGTTTTAAAGATGCAATATCATTCATAGTAGCATCAAGAGGATTTAACCAATATAAAGGCTCAGTTACTTTATCAAAGTTTCCAAGATTAATTGCTAATCGTAAATTTGTATAATGACCTATATCAGCATTATTTGTTTGATCCTCACTTGTTCTAAACTTGATACCATCTAAGTAATCGTTATCTGTGATCATTACTTGATGTTCTATACCTAAATTAAATCTCTTAGATATCTTTCTAGATACACCCATCGAACTAGTGAAAACTACGTGAAGGTTAGTTTCGTCTCCTAATCTAAATATTCCTTTTTTCTTAAATCCTTCTGTTTCGTAATCTCCGTCATAAATATCGTTTAAGACACTTTTGATCTCTGTTCGTCCAGCTTTCGTATCAAAATCATTTGTGGTATTAAAGCCAGTTCTTTGATATAAATCAGTGTATGGACTACCATTTTCATCATAAAGATCTAACATAGTTTTGTGCGAATCAAAACCAGAACCCAGAGTCATATACCAGTTCCACTTATTTCGATCATTATGGAATAAAATATTTCCTATGTTGATTACTGCTTGCAACGCCCCATATATATAAGTCGTTCTATGTGATGGAAACCAATGCCCAGGTCCCCCATTTGCAAGTCGGTAATCAGAAAAAGTAGTCTCAACTAACCCTCCGCCATTATCTCCTGATATAGGATTACCTAATCCATTACTATCTGGAGAGGACCATGGCTGAGGATCAAGTCCTGATGCCTTCCCATAAAACAAATCACCTCTCAAAGAAAATGCATAATGAACAGCTTTTCTCAGATGAAGACCTAGTCCAAAACCTCCAGGTATCGTTCTATCAACATCCCCGTCAATAAAGAAATGTCCCACATGTAAACCAAGTTCCCATGCGTTCTTTGGTTTTGCAGAATATTTATACTGACCCATTTTCCATTGCTTATTTTGCTCTGGATCCACAGTCATATCGTCAGTAATCAACTCTGTCATTACTCCATCGCTGATTACTTCCGTTTCAATTACTTCTAACACTTCTTCTTGAGAGTAAGAAAAGTTTAGAAATAAGCCGAAGACCATCATCATGGCCATTAATTTCTTTGTCATAGGGTAAATGTTTTAATCAAACTATCTATTATTATTTGGTGTTTAAATACTGTACAAAGTTATATACAAAAGCTCATAAGCCACAATTAATTTGTATATAATTAATCGAGACCACATTGATATGGACGTAGAACTAAGTTTCAAGTAACATTTTAAACGTAAAGAAAATTAAAAACACAAATATAAGAATTTTATTTAATCTATAAACAACTGTATATCAGTATTTAATTAACTTTATCAAATTTATGTTTAATTTATTATAAATTGGATTGAAATGATAAAGGTCTCTTACAATCAAAATAATTCTCTTATTCGCCTCTTTTCGGAAATGTCTGATTTTGGTCAAAAAGTTAATTTTATTCAATCAACATCATCCAATTGTGTAATCGAGATAAAATCTAATGACTCCTTCAATAACCATAATTTAGTTATACTAAATGGTAATCAATGCCAACTAAATCATCATGACACCTACATGGGAATTCAACGTCACCGAATCAAAAAAATTGAATATTCTAAAAATATTTTATTTCTAGGTGATTTGAAATCTAACTACTCATTGATGGAAATCTATTCAAGAAATGCCACCAATGCTATCATAGATTTAAATGTATTAAAGAAATCAGAAATCCCAAAATGTAATGATGCCAAACCTAGCGGGCTTAGTACTGAGGAGTTTGCTCAACTCGGTAGATATTTAGGATTTTCTAATGCGATTAATAAAATCACAATTTCTAATAGTGACGAAACTTTACTTCTTGAAGAATCAACCCTAAATATAATTGCAGAGTTTATTTGGTACTTTGTAGAAGGAGCAACTTTGAGAATAAAAGAACATCCTTTAAAAAATGACTATGCTCAAATACAATACTTACAGCATAGTCAATTTACTGATTCCTTAGTGCTTATTAAAAGTAAAAAGAGCGATCGCCATTGGATAAAAAAAGACAATTCAGAAACTTTAATACCATGCACGAAAGAAGAATGCGATCAATTAAAAAATGATCAAATTCCTAAACGTTTATGGGAGTTGCTCTTGACTATGGAGTAAAAATTCTAGTCTATTACTTCGAGATCCTTTTAAGATTATAAAATCGAAGTTATTACAATACTGCAAAAAAGTTTGATTACCGATCATTTCAATTTTATCGAAGTACGTAAACCTTTCATTTAAATCCATCAATTCGAATTCTTTTCCAACCAATACTATTTTCTCGATACCGGAGGATTTTAAATAAGTAATTAGCGATTGGTGTTCTTCTTTTTCGTAAACGCCCAATTCTTTCATAGACCCGATAATCGCAAGTTTTTTCCCTTCTAGTGCATTAAAACTCTTTAAACTCTGGATCATACTATTAGGATTAGCATTGTAGGCATCTAGAATAACTTTTGCTCCATGAAAATCAATAAGCTGAGACCGATTATTAGTAGGTTTATACGATTCGATTGCATTCTTGATATCAGATAATTTTAATTCAAAATATTCACCGATACCAATTGCAGCAGCAGCATTAGCTAAATTATATTTACCAAAAAGATTTGTATTAAACTTATGCTTTTGATAGTAAAACTCTAAAAATCCGGAGGTAGAAAGTAGCTTCGGCATTTTTAGCTTTACATGCTTAGAATCAATTATAGATTTTAAGATGCTATCTTCTTCATTATAAAAAAAAACTCCGCTAGTTTCCTCAACGTGTTGATACAGTTCGGACTTACCTTTTTTTATCCCTTCTATACTTCCAAACCCCTCCAAATGAGCCTTTCCAATATTTGTAATTATTCCGTAATTAGGGTTCGCTATAGTACATAATTTCGCTATTTCCCCAATATGATTTGCTCCCATTTCTATTATTGCAATCTCCGTATCCTTTGGCATGGCTAAAATCGTTAAAGGAACACCGATATGATTATTATAATTACCTAACGTAAAATGTACTTTATATCGAGTTCTCAAGACTGTCGTAATCAATTCCTTAGTTGTGGTCTTCCCGTTACTCCCTGTGATAGCAAGCACTGGAATATCAAACTGATCTCTATGATATCGAGCTAATTTTTGAAGTGATACTAAAACATCAGTTACTCTAAAAACATGTCCCTCAACATGTTTAATATCCTCATCCACTACAACAGCATTTGCACCGTTAGCTAAAGCATCTTGAGCAAAATGATTCCCATTAAAATTATCACCCTTTAGAGCAAAATAAATATCCCCGTTTTTAATTTTTCGAGTGTCCGTCGAAACTCCTGTTGAGTTTAAGTATTTATTGTATAGTTCACTTATATCCATAAAAAAAGCCTTTGATTAAATAAAATCAAAGGCTCAATTTATATCTTATAAAACTTATTACTTATATCTTCTTTGCATTTTTTTACCACTATTCTTAAAATGGTTTCCTCCAGTATCATCATTTCCTGCAGAACCACCCATTCTAATCATTGCACATCTAAATCCTAAAGTCCTATCTGACTTATCCTCATCTTTGAATTTTCTAGTACCAGGTGATAACCAAAATAGACGATCTGCCCAGGATCCTCCTTTAATTACTCTGGCCTTATCACTAACCAAGGTAGTTTCTCCATATCCATAAAAAACATAAGACGCTGTATCCCCATCATTATAATTCTTTACATTACTTCTTTTGTAATTCTCTCTAGTTATTAATGTAGAATCAGCTACTGACTCATATTGAAGACGCCCCAAACTATCTTTTTCAATAGGTCTTCCTTCTTCATCTAATTTGAGTTGTTCGAATACATTACCCCTAAAAGGATTTAAATCATGATTATCAGCATCTCGTAAGGAAGAAAAAGTATTTGCTCTGTAAACATCTTGAGTCCATTCTGCAACATTTCCTGCCATATTGTATAAACCAAAATCATTAGGTAAAAACTCTCTTACAGGACCAGGAGTAGAAGCTCTATCATTTAATGCTCCTGCCATACCCATGTAGTCCCCTCTTCCTCTCTTAAAGTTTGCAAGAATCTTTCCTTGATACTTATCTCTTTTCTTATAACGAGCTGTCTGACCATCCCATGGATAAAATCTTCTATCAGTAATATTCTCATCTTGAGATGTTGCTTGGTTACCCTTTAGTGCCAAAGCGGCATACTCCCACTCAGCTTCTGTTGGTAATCTATAATCAGGAAGCATGATTCCATCTTCAAATCTTACCGCTCTTTCTCCGCCTTCCACAGATTTATCCTCCAAATTCTTTCTAACATTACCTTGATATTGGCCTGCTAAATAAGCTTTTGAATCAAAATTATCAGAATCTATTTGGTCAGGATTAGGATTTAATATCCCTCTTTCTATAAGGATCATTTCGTTTACCTTACTACTTCTCCATTTACAGTATTCCTGAGCTTGTAACCAGCTTACACCTACTACAGGATAATCATCATAGGATGGATGTCTAAAATAAGTTTCTACTAACGGCTCGTTGTAAGATAACTCATCTCTCCATACTAATGTATCTGGTAGAGCATTTTTCCATACCTCTGGATAAGACTGGTAAGTCTTATCTATAAAATACAAGTATTCTTTATAATCTATGTTTGCTAATTCTGTCTCATCCATGTAAAAAGATGAAACTGTAACTCTTCTAGGAACATTATTCCATTCGTAGGTCACATCTTGATCTGTAGCACCCATATTGAAAGTTCCACCCTCAATCAGAACCAGGTTAGGTCCAGTTATCTGACCTTCATAGTCTAGTTTTTCAAAACCACCCCATTCCGGATCATTATACTTTGTGCCCGTTGTAGAAGATCTTTCTCCCTCTCCTTTTCCACAAGAAGTCATAACAGCAGCACTAACTGTTATCAAAAAAATTAATTGCAAAATATTTTTCATTATAGACATTTTATACAAGGCTGACAAATATAGACAAATTGACAATATAATTATGGTAAAATAAAAGAAGTAAAAAGCACAAACTATACCGAAAAAAATTATCTAAACAACTTGAGACAATCATTAAGCTCAGATGGCTTTGTTACAACACTTTCTAAATTTATTAAAATTCCGATTTCGTGACTTCCTCCTGTATTTACAGAAAGCTCCGAAACTGTGTAATCGAAACTGTATCCGATTTTAAAAACTCCTGTTCTTACTCCAGCTGAAAAAATCAGTGCATCTGGATTACCCCAAGCATGACGATACCACCCTCCTAGGAAAAATCTTTTAATTCCTGTATACGCACCTACATTTAACTGGGCAAAATCTGCTTGTTTTACAAACAATACGTTAGGAGTAATAAACGACCCTCGATCCTTTTTATTTCCTCTATCTAGATTTATTTGCACGCCTCCATGCATTGAAAATCTAAAAGGCAGCCCTGCAAAGTTCTCACCACCGTCTATAAATGAATCATCCGGACTATTAACGTGCTTTAAGGCAATACCGGCATAAAATAAAGGATTGTAAAGTAAAATTCCTGTAGATAAGTCAAGATACGTCTTACCTAATCCACTTGGTTGCATTTCTTGAGTTGGAAAAGGGATCCCTCCAGGACTGGTCGCCCCAAATTCTGCATCAATTTGATCTGGAAAAGAAAATTTATTCCAGTCTATTCTAGAATTTATAGCCGAGGCTTCAAGTCCTATTTTTAATCTTAAATCATCTTGGATTTTTAATTGATAGGAGTAAATACCACTAATTTTTATCGTCTTTAATGCTCCATCTCCTTGATTATCAGAGAACAACACTAATCCTATACCACTATTATATTTACGTAAAGATTGGTCATAAGAAGCGGAATAAGTCTCATACACATTATTAATAGCAGGCCATTGGTTTCTATAATTCAATGCAAAAGTAGGGGCATATGAATTTCCAGCAAAGGCCGGATTTAATTCCAATGGGGAATTATAAAATTGACTGTATATAGGATCTTGAGCTAATAATTGATTTAAACTCAAAATCACTAAACAAAAAGAAAAAAATATTGTGTTAACTTTCATTAATGCTTTAAGAGTACACAAAGATGACATTTTTTATAGGATTCTAAAATAAGCACAATAGGTAAACGGCATTATCGTTTAGATTATGCAATTTTGTTACTACTATTTTTCTCAAATTACAAGTATGTCATATAAGAGTATTGTTTTTTTATGCTTTTCTTTTCTTCTCTCAGTAGTAAGTCATGCTCAATCTCAGCTTGTATTAAAAGAGAATCTAGATTGGGCTATTGAAAATATTCAAAATATCAATGCACCAGGTTCTAAAAACATTTTTACTTGTTCTTCATGTTCTAATAACTACCCTAATCCTACTATTCCTGTTTTTACTAAAAGGATAGGACTGGAGTCCAATGTGGAAGTATCTCTTAAACTTGTGAATCTAGAAATTGTAAAAGAATCACAGCCAAATAATACGGACGTCTCTTCTTTAAAAAATGATTTTATCGTTAAAAGCAAGGTTTTTCAGAATAGAAAAGATTTCTTTCTCAATATCCAGATTGTTCCGATAAGAAAAGTAAATGGGCAAATAGAAAAATTAAAATCATTTGACATTGAGATTAATTTATCCCCTAAAAGCTTTCCGCCGATAACAAAAGATCCAACTACAACAGTTTCTAAGCTAAATTCGGGTGATATTTATAAAGTAGCCGTTTCTTCCGATGGAATGTATAAAATAACATCAAGTGATCTTAGTAATCTCGGCATTAATGTTAATAGTATTAACCCAAAAAACATCCAAGTGTTAGGTCATGGGGGCGGCCCATTGGCTCAAAGCCTACAAGTAGATAGAATAGACGACCTGGAAGAACTAGCAATAGAGGTGACAGGTGAAAATGATGGATCCTTTGATGCAGATGATGAAATTCATTTTTATGCGGAAGGTCCAGATAAAAGATCAGTAGATTCAGAAGGGAATTACTCTTTTACAAAAAATATTTACGAGAACAAAAATTATTACTTTATAAAAATAGGAGGTGACGAGGGGAAACGTATTCTTACTCAAAATTCACTCACCGGATCTGATGTGTACACTTTTACGGATTACGATTATTTTGTCAGATATGAGGAAGATATTACAAATCTGCTAGGAGCATACGGTCTTACTCAAGGTTCGGGAAAACAATGGTATGGTGATAAATTTTCAAATGTGAGAGAAAGAGATTATTCCAACTTTTTTTCGATTCCATCCTATGTCGCTGGTGCTCCTGCTAAATTACAAGTAGCATTTGCGGCAAGAAGTGGAAGTAGTTCGCTTGCACAAGTCCTACTGGACAATAATCTATGGGAAATGTCTTTTACATCAACACAAGTAGAGGATGTAGAATCGATATATGCAAGACGTCGATCAATAACAAGAGACTTCTCTCTCATAAGTGCAAATCCGAAAATCGAAATCAAATATCCTGATAATGGGAATAGTAACGAAGGCTGGTTAGACTATATCGAACTATCAACTAGGAGAACTCTAAATATGCTCGGAAACCAAATGATTTTCTCAGATACGATGAGTAGAAATTTTACCAGAGCTGCCTTTTCTTTTTCTGGTAATCCCGATATTGACATATGGGATATTACAGATCATCATAACGTCAAAAAGTTAAATAATACTACAGGAAACGGACCTTTTATTTTTGATACACAAGGTCTTACGAGAAGTTTTATGGCCAATAACAAAAATAGTTATCTAAACATAGAAACTATCGGTCTCGTTAGTAATCAAAATTTACACGGTATTGAAAATGTAGAGTTTGTAATTATACATCACCCAGATTTTTTAGAATCCGCTACAAAACTCGCTGAGCATCGGTCTAATATAAATCCGTTAAATACCATAACAGTAGATATTAATCAAGTTTATAACGAATTCTCCAGCGGTAGAATTGACCCTACAGCGATAAGAGACTTTTCTAAAATGCTGTATGATCGCTCTGATGATTTTAAATATTTATTGCTTTTTGGGGATGGAACTTATGATTATAAAGAACTAATGCCAGACGTACCTTTTGGAAACTACATTCCTACTTACCAAACTGATGTAAGCTTAGACCCTGTAGAGGGTTTTCCGTCCGATGACTATTATGCCTTATTAAATGATCAAGAGGGAGCTGATTTAACTGGTGAGATAGATATAGCCGTAGGTAGGATTCCAGTAAAAAATACCACGGAGGCAAATGCCGTCGTTTCTAAAATCATCCATTACGAGACTAATAGTGCAACATATGGGGATTGGAGATTAAAATTACTTTTTAACGCTGATGATCAGGATGGAAACACTCACCTCAATCAAGCAGATGATATTTCTAATCGAGTTTTAAATCAGGCTCCAGTTTATAATATTCAGAAGAATTTCTTTGATGCTTATCAGCAAATAAGCACACCAGGGGGAGATCGATTTCCAGATGCTACTGAGGCTCTAAATAAAGCTATACAATCTGGAGTGCTTGTCACTAATTATCTCGGGCACGGAGGATCAAAAGGATGGGCACAGGAAAGAGTACTTAAAGTCACAGATATTCAGAATTATACAAATTTTGATAAACTGACGACTATGGTTACCGCGACTTGTTCTTTTACTGGATACGATGATCCCGCCCTTAATACTGGTGGAGAATTATGCTTAACACAACCTGGTGGTGGAGCAGTTGCATTACTGACTACAACCAGAGCCGTATACGTATCTGGAAATAGAAGACTAACTCAGGCAGTATTTGATACCATTTTCACTAAAGATAACGGTTCTTATTTGAGAATCGGAGAGGTGATGAGAAGAGCAAAAAATAGTAATTCCGCAGATACCTCTCTAACCAACGCCAGAAAATTTGCGATGATTGGTGATCCGACATTAAAATTAGCGATACCAGAATACGATATATTCACTACTAGCGTAAATGGAGTACCTGTTAACAATAACGCACCAGATACCATCAGAGCTTTACAATTAGTCACTATTGAAGGGTTTGTGGCTAATTTTGATGGTTCTGTAAATACGGATTTTAATGGTACTATATATCCTACCGTTTATGATAAAAAATCCACTATCGAAACATTAAATAATGATAATGGAACTGCAGGAACCAAAAAATTCCAAGTTTTTAAGAATATAATTTTTAAAGGAGCAGCATCTGTTAATCAAGGAAAATGGACTTTCTCTTTTGTGGTTCCTAAAGATATTGATTACTCTTTTGGGTATGGGAAAATAAGTCTTTATGCAACCGATAATAATTCTAAGGACGCAGCTGGGTTTTATAATGATATCGTTATCGGAGGAACAGATCCTAACGCCATTATAGATGATAAAGGACCTGTTATTCAGTTATTTATGGATGACCTGAGTTTCGAGTTTGGTGATATAACAAATAAAAATACTACGCTTATCGCGAAAATTTCTGATGACTTTGGTATTAATATTACAGGAACAAGTATAGGTCACGACCTTACTGGTGTACTAGACGAAAATGAAAATGAGAGTTTTATCCTTAATGAATATTACAATGCTGAAATAGATGATTATACGAGTGGAACAGTAGAGTTTCCTCTTGAAGATTTAGAATTAGGATTGCACACCTTAAGAGTTAAAGCCTGGGATATTTCTAATAACAGTGCTGAAGAGACCACTGAGTTTACAGTTGTAGATAGCGAGCAAAGTGCCTTAGATCATGTTTTAAATTATCCTAATCCATTTACAACTAGTACCAATTTTAGATTTACGACTGAGCTTAAAAATGTACAGCTGGATGTCGTAGTAAATATTTTTACCGTTTCTGGGAAACTTGTAAAGTCTATTCCCTATTCAGGAGTGGCTATAGGTGGATCGATAGATGATATTTTTTGGAATGGAAGAGATGATTTTGAGTCTCCTCTCGCCAAAGGTGTGTATCTTTATAAAATAAAAGTAAGGTCCGACCAACTGGACTATACTGAAGAAAGCGATTACGAAAAACTTGTCATATTAAAGTAAATAACTATATATTCCCTATTTTTGGGGTTCCAATTTTATATTATGAATAAACTCATTCTTTCTTTTTGTGCATTTTCCTTTTTCCTTTTTGCAGGATTTAATGCTAATGCTCAAGTTTATAATCCAGTAGAAGGTTGCATTATTAATGCAGGAACTGGAGAATGCCTTCCTAACACCATTTTATCAGCCATGCCGTTTTTAAGGATCGTACCGGATGCTAGATCAGGTGCCATGGGAGATGTAGGTATTGCAATCAGTGTAGATGCTAATGCTATGCACCATAATGCTTCTAAATTAGCATTTGTGCAACAAGATGTAGGATTATCTGCCACATACACACCGTGGTTAAGAGACCTCGGGCTTAATGATGTATACCTAGCTTACCTTTCTGGTTTTAAGCAAATTGATAAATTACAAACTATAGGATATTCATTGAGATTTTTCTCATTGGGAGAAATTACATTTACAAATATAGATGGAGGAATTACCGGCGAAGGAAAACCTAGAGAAATAGAATTTGCTCTAGCTTACGCAAGAAAGTTAGGTGAGAATTTTTCTACTGGACTTACTGCAAAATATGTTTACTCTAATCTTGCTGCAGGACAATCAATAGGAACCGTAGAAATATCTGCTGCCAATGCTTTTGCCGTAGATTTTTCTTTGTTTTACAAAAAGCCGATTACAGTTTCTGGTTATGATAGTGAATTCTCATTCGGGACAAATATCTCAAATGTAGGTTCAAAAGTGTCTTACACCGCAAATGTAATTAAGGATTTCTTACCTATGAATTTAGGAATAGGAACTGCTCTAAAAATGGATTTTGATGATTATAATCAAATGACATTTGCTCTAGATATTAATAAAGCATTATTACCGACTCCTGTATCTAGAAGGATAGAACAAAGCGACGGTACCATCATTGATAATCCTGATTTTGACCAAGATGGAAATGGTTTTGCAGATTATAGAGAACAGGCCATGTTTTCCGCCTTACTAGGATCTTTTACTGATGCACAAGGAGGTTTTGGAGAAGAACTACAAGAATTAGCTTATTCTATCGGGATAGAATATTGGTATGATAAGCAGTTTGCAGTAAGAACCGGATACTATTACGAAAACGCTCTTAAAGGTGATCGTAAATTCTTAACGGTAGGTGTAGGGTTAAAATATAATGTATTTGGATTAAACCTATCTTACCTCGTTCCTACTAACAGTAACAGAAATCCATTAGACAATACTTTGCGATTTACACTTAATTTTGATTTTGCAGATGCATCTGATTATTAAGAATAATATATAAAATGATAAAAAAAGGTCTTGCATTACGCAGGACCTTTTTTTAATATGTACATACTTAATAAGCCGGATTCTGTAACTGATAAATCAGCCTTCATCATTTATCTAGTTCGCTCAATGCGAATCTATCTGCCTACCCCTTTTGACATTCGCGTAAGCGTATATAGGCGAGTCACCTACCCTTCTAAAAAGAAAGATCAAAATATACATGGCATTGCAACCCATAAGGTTTATCCCTTTAAAATATTACTATTCTATAGCGTGAGCTCTTACCTCACGTTTTCACCCTTACCGAGACATAAATGCCTTGGCGGTCTAGCTTTCTGCGACACTATCTATCTTTGATACTATAATCAAAGTCCACTTATTAAATGGTATGGTACTCTGCGTTGTCCGGACTTTCCTCTCGATAGATCATAATAAATATATGATACTAACCAGCGATGAAGTCATATGTACCCTGCAAAGGTAATTAGATTCCCAAATAAGAATCGACAATTATTATATTAAAGTATTATATAATATGTAATTGTCGTAATTTTAATAACTTATAAAAGTTAATTGGATATCAAACTATTAAAAAATAGATCTTTTACTTTATGGATTGTTATTTCCCTATTTACGGTGATAGCACATTATTTTTTATTAGTACAATCAAATCCACAATCCGATCTAAATAAAATAGAAAACATAGTACAGGAGCAATTATCGAGATCAGAAAAACTAATCCCAGCTAATATAGATTTTACGTCAGAACTAAATCATCTTGTCAGTACTTATCAAGAGACGAATCCTTATTCAGCACTGAAAATAAATGTTTTTGAGGAGGGGGAAATGATCTATTGGAATAGGCCTTCTTTTATTGACACTTCTCATTTTGACGAAGGTCTCATGCTTTATGATGAGGGAACAACCTTCACCACCATTAGGCAAATAGATTTATTTAATGATCAAGGTTTTATAAAGGAAGATATCCGTTTAAAAAGTAAATGTGACTATTTATTTTCTAAAAGTAGTGAGGATAACGCCACTCATAGCTTTGAAATAAATGGCTCTAATATCCACTTTGCAGCTAGACACTCTGTTAAGGCAACATGGAAATCCTATCTTTCTTTCTTACTCTTATCCAGTTCGATATTTGCTTTTCTAATTTTCCATAGTAACTTTTCTGCAAGATATTTAGATTCATCTAAGTCAGCTACTGGTCTCATGGTGGGCTTGTTACTATTACTTATAGGACGATTAGTTCTTAATATTATTCCTTTCAATAATTACTATCTAAATGAGCTTGTCTTTTCTAATGGATTTAACATCTCCTCACTTCATAGATCTATAGCAGGAAATTTTTGGAATGGAATCTTTTTAATGGCAGGAGCCATCCAAATCGCTAAATTTAGATTTGAAAAAAATATAGAAGCAGTACAAAAATGGATTTTATCTATTGCTCTTTACTCCATACCGATTGCATTACTTATTTTCTTTACTTTTTTAATTAGAAGTCTTGTTTACGATTCGCATCTTTTGATTAATACTAAGCAGGTGTTGTCTTTTGATATGTACGGTATGTTTGAGATTATCAGTTTAGAGCTTATACTGATCAGTATTTTTATTATTCATCATAAGATTACCCAAGTAGCGTTTCTCTATAATCTCAAATGGAAATCTAGGCTTGTTATTTTTTTAGTTGCCTGTGCTATCTCTTTTCCCTTAATCACTAATTTAGAGATTGGTCGTTATGCTATAATTTTCTATATCAGCTTATTTGTTTTTTATATTATTCATGATCTTTTTGTGGATAGTAAAAGTAAAAATCTGCCATGGGTCATATGGTGGGGATTACTCTACTCTAGTTTCTTGGCAGCACTTTTGTTTTCTTTTAGCTTCCAAAAAAGGATACAAGAACGGGCACAGTTTGTAAAAGAAATCTACACCATGGACTCGCAGAGTGATAATGTAAAAGCGAGTACATTCCATGACAAAGTATTACAAAGTGGAATTATAAATAGCATATCCACTTTACCCTACCCTGCCAAGTTTGAAAAATCGGATATTAAAGATTTCCTGCGATCAGAATTAAAAGAAAATAGTATCGTAGAACAGGATCCTAATTTTGATATTTTCATTTTTGACGGACTGGGGAATACTTACTTCTCTAATGATTTTAGAAGAGAAAATGCCATCGTAAATCACATCCAACTATCTAAACAAGTAAGTCCTGATGTTTTCTATAATCCGTTTTCTAAAAACTACACGAGTAAATATTTTATAGAAAATAAAGATTACCCGGGTAAAAAACTTAGGATTTATATCCAGTTTACAACTAGAAAAGATAATCGTTCCGCAATAGATCCGACTAACTATGTTGTATTCCAAAATAGTAAGCCTTTAAAATTTAATGACGATAATGCAGAAGTAAATGATGCTTTGGCTTTCGCCAATTTTAAAAAAGGTAATTATTTTATTGACGGACAGTCGATCATAATCGATGAGATAAACCCCAATATAAAACTAGTTTCTATAGAAAAGGTGGCTAATTTAATTAAGCCTATCTCCCTATTTTCTCTGTTCTTTTTAATGTTTGGATTTTTACTCTTAATCATTTCTTTTTTAAATAGTTCTTATCCTTTTATGCCTAAAAGTTTAGATCTACATGTCAGAAAAGGAAATTCTTTAAAAAGTAGATTACAGATTGTTGTTGTTCTTCTGATCATTATTGCATTTGTCTTTATCGGCCTAGTATCATTTTATTATTTTCAGAACATCTTAGAAGAAAATCAACAAAAAGCATATGTTCAAGAAGTACAAAAAGTACAAAACAATATAACCTCTAAAAGTAGAGATGCACTAGATAATGATGGTGCGATTACTATACTTAGTAACTCTATCCAGGAGTTAGCAGATGTCCATAATATAAACATCTCGGTATTTAATAATAAAGCTCAGCTAATGAGTACGGTAAGTGATGATAAAAAACCACTATTAGACTTTGAGGTTTTTGCAGCGTTTAAAAACAATCTCGGTATAAACACTATCAATAATTTTGAGCAAGGTATAAATCACAGTAGCTTTTTAGCGTTAAGAAGAACATCTCCTATTCCGTATGGCTTTGTAGAAATCGAACATAAAGAATCAACAAAAATCTCTACTCGTTTAAAAGATTTTATAAATACACTTTTAAACCTTTACGTTTTCCTCTTTTTAATGGCAGGTGCTATAGCAATCAGCGTCGCTAACTCTATTACCTACCCGCTAACGGCTTTAGCAGATAAAATTAAGGGTATTAAATTAGGACGTAAAAACGAAAAACTAGAATGGAATTCTAAAGACGAGATAGGTATACTTATAAACGAGTATAATGATATGCTAGAAAAATTAGAGGAGAGTGCTTCTATGCTAGCAAAAACAGAGAGAGATCATGCTTGGAGAGAGATGGCAAGACAAGTGTCTCATGAGGTAAAAAACCCCCTGACTCCTATGAGATTATCTGTTCAGTATCTGGATAAAGCTATAAAGGAAGATCCTGATAATGCAAAAGAGCTGATCGGAAAAGTTTCTAAAACATTAGTGGAACAAATCGATGCCCTTGCAGAAATAGCTAACTCGTTTGCAGATTTAGCAAAAATGCCACAAGCTTTTAATGAAAAAATAGTTTTAAACGAAGTAGTAGAAACCGTTCATGATCTATTTAGAAGTAGAGATGATTTAGAGATCAAGCTCATAGAACCTATGAATGAATTACTAGTGCATGCCGATAAAAACCATCTGATCAGGATTCTTAATAATCTCATCAAAAATGCAATACAGGCAATCCCATCTGATAGAAGAGGTAAGCTAGAACTAGAACTATCACAAAGCGATGGTATGGCTAAAATCAGAGTTAGTGATAATGGAATCGGTATTCCTGAAGAAATGAAACCAAAAGTTTTTACGCCTAATTTTACAACTAAAAGCTCAGGAACTGGAATAGGACTAGCCATGTGTGCAAATATGATAGAGTCCGTAAATGGCAAAATATATTTTAATTCTGTAGTGGATAAGGGTACTGATTTTTACGTAGAAATCCCTCTGTTGCGCAACCGTCAGTCTAAATCGGATATCATTCGCGTAAGCTTAGACTAAACCACTATTTTTAGAGCTGTATTAGTTAAACTAGATCGCCATCGATCTGTTATATTTACATCATATAATATGTCTGTAATGATTTATGTAGCAATAGCATTAGGAACCGCTTTTTTCATGGAGTTTGTAGCATGGTTTGCTCACAAATTTATTATGCATGGTATCCTATGGACATGGCATGAGGATCATCATAAACCGCATACAGTAGATGGCTTCTTTGAAAAAAATGACTTGTTCTTTTTAGTTTTTGCGATTCCTAGTTTCCTATGTTACCTTATAGGAGGATTAGTTCCAGGATATTTCTGGGTTCTTTCTATAGGAGTAGGTATTTCCATCTACGGACTTATTTACTTCCTTATACATGATGTGTATATACACCAAAGATTTAAATGGTTTAGACAGTTAGATTCTAAATATTCCCGAGCGATTTTACGAGCTCATGGTACTCATCACGCTAAACAAACAAAAGAAGATTGCGAGTCTTTTGGGTTACTTGTAGTGGACTCTAAGTTTTTTAAAAAAAGAAAAAGGGCTTCCGCCAATGTAAAAAATACCAAAGACCCATTTAAAAATAATGAAATATATAATTAAGGTTTAAACCTTATAAATCCCCAATGTGAAAGAAGCATATATTATCGATGGCCTCCGTACTGCTTTTGGTAAGTTCAGAGGTACTCTGGCACCTATACGTACAGATGATTTACTAGCTCATGTTTTAAAAGGTCTAGTAGAAAAAAATCAAGCTATCCCAACAGAAGCTTACGAAGATGTTATCATAGGTTGTGCAAATCAAGCTGGTGAGGACAATAGGAATGTAGCTAGAATGTCTGCACTTCTTTCGGGCTTACCTTGGAGTGTTCCTGGTGAGACAATAAATAGATTATGCTCTTCAGGAATGTCTGCAATCGTACATGCTAATAGAGCAATCAAAACTAATGATGCGGATATAATCATTGCTGGAGGAGTAGAACATATGACTAGAGCTCCATTAGCCATGTCTAAATCATCTCGTGCTTATGGAGGAGATATGCAGATATTTGATACCAGTTTTGGGTGGCGATTTATCAATCCTAAAATGAAAGCACTCTATGGCACAGAAGCTATGGGTAACACAGCAGAAAACTTAGCAGAGAAATTTAATATATCCAGAGAAGATCAAGATGCGTTTGCATTATGGTCACAACAAAAAGCCTCTATCGCTCAAAAAAATGGAAGGCTACAAAAGGAGATAATTCCAATTGCTATTCCTCGTAGAAAACAAGAGCCTTTAATTTTTGATCAAGACGAATTTATCAGACATGACACTTCCCTGGAAGGTCTAGCAAAACTTAGAACTGTTTTTAAAGAAGGCGGAACAGTGACAGCTGGTAATGCTAGTGGACTTAATGATGGTGCTGCAGCTGTTATTATTGCTTCTGGTGATGCAGTAAAAAAATATGGCTTAGAGCCCAAATCTCGGATTGTAAGTTCGGCAGTGGTAGGAGTAGAACCACGCATCATGGGAATAGGTCCAGTTGCCGCTGCTAAAAAGGCACTAAGTAAAGCTGGAATAACACTAAATGAGATCGGAATTATCGAACTAAACGAAGCATTCTCTGCACAAAGTCTTGCTTGTACTCGAGAACTCGGTTTAGAAGATAATGATCCCAGAATAAACCCTAACGGCGGTGCTATTGCCATCGGTCACCCACTAGGTGTCTCTGGAACACGTATCTCTTATAGTCTGGCGATAGAACTAGAACAGCAAAATAAAAGATACGGCTTAGCAGCTATGTGCATAGGAGTCGGACAAGGATATGCTATGGTGATAGAAAACATCAATGCTACGTAATCTAAATTATCTATTATAATTTCAGTAAATAATTTGTAGCCTATTTATCTAAAAGGAAAGAAGCAAATAGTACTTTTATAATCTCTTACCATCGGGATGTAGCTCAGTCCGGTAGAGTACACGGCTGGGGGCCGTGTGGTCGCAGGTTCAAATCCTGTCATCCCGACTTTCACTTCTCTTAGATTTTTTTTCCTTTCTATTTTAAAAGGGGTTCTTTCTATCTAGGATTGCACATTCTTAAAACAATAAGTATCTCTTGAATAGTTATATAGAAATATTACTATCTAATTACGGTTACTTGTCCTGTTCTTTGCGTTTGGTATCCATTGTAAAATTCTATTTTCATGTCATAAGCATATAATCCAGGACTGACTAAATTTTGTTTAAATCTTCCATCCCATCCACAATGTCGATCATGTACTGAAATATTATCCGCACTAAAAATTCTTTCTCCCCAATGATCATAAATATTGAAATAAACAATATTTCCTTCTACATCGTTATCAATATAGGGTTTAAACCATTCGTGGATCCCGTCCTGGTTAGGTGTAAAAATATTAGGTACATAGACATCGCATTCGGCTAGTAAATCTACTTGCACATCATAAGAACAGTGGCTATCATCCTTAATTTTAAACTGATACCTACCGTCTTTTAGATTAGTAAAAATATAGTCATCTGGATAGTAATCGTTTTCTAATTCTATATATGTATCTCCTATTCCTCCTGCGACACTTATCTCTATTATCCCATCATAAAAACCACATTTAGGTTGTACAATATTAATCAATTCGTAATTTAATGGATCTAGCTCTTCTATTTTGAATACGGCTTCTGCTTCACATAACATGGCATCTAGAAGTGATATATAATATTCGCCGACAGGCAAATCTTTAAACTCATTACTATTCTGTTCTTGAGCATTATTTAATTTATAAGAATATGGTTTCACACCCTTATCGCCCGTAATAGTTATAAGATTATTTCCATCGATACAAGAAGTATAATCTATATTTACGGATTCTATAATCGGTGCTTGGCTGTTTTCTATAACTACTTGAAAACTATCTATGCACTCGTTAAGATCGCGAGCTCTGGCTAGGTATTCTCCTGTCGATAAATTAGGGAAATAATTATTTATACTAAAGGGTAATTCGTTTAAAGCATATGTTATTCCGTCGTTTGAATTTGTTATAATAGTCAACTGAGCATTGTCTTGACCACAGCTAGTTTGATGGATTAAAACGTCAGAAATTTTAAAATTATCTAATTCAGGAACGGAAACCTGCTTTTCTACTATACACTCATTATCATCTATAACCTTGATAAAATATTCGCCGACAGGCAAATCCGGAAATGTATTTTCTGACTGTATAAGGTTATCATTTAAAATATAAGTGTAAGGAGGACTTCCTCCCACTACATTATGAATGGATAGGGTTACTCGATTTAAACTACAAGGATCTTCTCTAAGTATTTCTACATTTCCCATAGATAATAATGGAGATGCTTCAAAAAATATCTCTAGGGTGTCCGTACAGGAGTTTACATCCTTTGCTATTATGGTATGTAAACCTATTGTGGTAAAAGAATGCGTATTCATAAATGAATAATTAAGACCACCATCAGAAGAATATCGAACTGGAGGACTACCACCTATCGCATAGACCGAGATAGTTCCTACGGAGTCTTGACAATTGATTTGATCTTGGCTAACTTGTATTTCTAAAATCGGAGGAGATAAAATTGTATATTGTTTAACGGACTGACATCCCCATGGTGCCGTAATCGTAACTTGATAATCTCCCGGACTGACATTTTCGATATAATCTGTACTCGCTCCTGTCGACCAATTATAGTTGTAAACAATGTCTGGATTTATTGTCGATAAATATATTCCTCCCTCATTAGAACGGTAACAGTTTACTGATATGATAGAGTCTGAGACTTCTGGTAATCCCCTAAAGTAGTAGGTTACCGTATCGTATGCACAACCAAAATCAGAATACGCAATAAAAGTATAACCACCATTATAAATGTTGTTAACCAGAACAGAATCTACAAACCCTTGATGCAACTGAGAGTAAATTTTTTGTAAATTCTCACCTGGAGGTCAAAACCAAAAAGATGTATCCATACAACTGACAAAATCTGTAACAGGATCAAAAACTGGAGCAGAAAAAATATCATAAGATGGAATCGTGTCACTCATAACTAACTCACATCCTGTAGCACTTGTAACGGTTACATGATAAATATCTCCTACTACCGGACTCTGAATATTTATCGTGCTAGTTGTATCTCCGGTACTCCAATTATAAATTTCAAATCCAGGAGTTACTTGCATTTGAGCATAGGATGTATCTGTACAATTATTAAACAATTCTATTTCCAAAGGCTGACATGAGGCATCTAAATAGGCATATCCAGCATGTCCACCTAATGCACAGTCCGTAGTAATTAATTCTATATTTATTTCCTCGCCCAGATAAGATAATAACTCTACTCCGACTGTTGTCCATGGTCGTACTTTCCAGTCATCATCACAATTTTCAAAATCCTTTAGTTCAGGAGCCGCAACTACCTCGTATCTTCCACATGGATATTCTTGTCCATCCTTATCAGTGATACTCAGTCTAAAACGAGGTTGCTCATGATCTAAATGTCCAGGGTCATTTAATATAACAGCATATCTTAATAGAAAAAATGAGGTCTGATCTGTAACCGTAAATTGTATATTTACTTTTTCTGCTTTTGCACCAGACATGCTATTACCTAATCGCATGGCAAATGACCCACCTCCTGGAGGAACCACTGGTAATAATTTATTGTCGACGCAGTGTACATAAGCGATATCATCATAACCATCAAAAACACTAAGGACTTCATGTTGGTTAGAGATGCCAGACGGTGTAGTAATTACTATGGAACCATCATTTTTAATCTGACCTATATAAGCAGAATAGCCAGATAAATCTCCACTTTCAAAATCGGAATTAAAGCAGTTTTGTGACTGAATCGGAAATAGTGTAAGGCTTAATCCGATAAGGCAAGAACAAGTTTTGTAGAATTTGCTAATGCTGATCATCTTCAATAGTTTAATAGACAGTGTCTATGTTTGTAAAGAAGTCTATCTCATTATAACGTAATATTAAGCTAGTAAAGAAATAGGGTAAAATATAACAATCCAACTACTATAGATGGATAATGTCTTGAGCATTAACAATGCAAGCCTAATTCTATGAGGAAATTAGAGATGAGAAGTTCATGGCATTACGATTCTGCGCAAAAAAAGAAAGGACTATCTTTTTCAAGACAGCCCTTTCTCACCGATAAGTTTTAAAACTTACAATTACTCAATCACAATCATTTTCTTAGTTGCTGTGAAGTCTCCACTCTCTAACTGATAGTAAAGTACTCCTGCTGATGCTCCTAAGTCAGATCTATTTAACTCTATTACATTGTAACCTTTCTCGTAATCCTGCGTTAC
>CALLXF010000108.1 GCA_938015805.1 uncultured Saprospiraceae bacterium
GAATCTCTTTGTGTATCATAATCATTTGCTTGCCAGTCCTGAGCTCTTAATAAAGAAGCATTTAATTTAAAGGCAAACTTATCGTTAAAAGCCTTTGCGTATCTAACAGAAGCTCCATAGAATGGATCTACAGATGCTCCATCCGTAACTCCTGATCTTATCTGAGCACTTAGACCCTGATAGTTAAATGGGTCTTTACTAGTCATTAGTAAGATACCATTAAAAGCATTAGGTCCATATAGTGCAGAAGATGCTCCAGGGATCAACTCTACATTTTTTATATCTAAATCAGGAATCCCTACAATACTACCAGTAGGGAAGTTTAGTAAAGGAGCAGCATTATCGATACCGTCCTGCAATTGCACAAAACGAGTATTTCCATGTCCTCCAAAACCTCTCGCATTTATAGAATTGAAAGTAACACTTGCCTGGGTGTGATGTACTCCTTTTAACTTTGAGATTTCGTCATAGTAATCTGCTGATGCAGATTGCTGTATAGCTAGTAAATCTAATTTTTCTATCGTTACCGGAGACTGTAAGATACTCTCCTCGACTCTCGAGGCAGAGACTACAATCTCATCAGCGATTATGGATTCTGCACCCAGTGTTATATCTAAAACTTGGTTGTTTTCAGTAATACTTACTGTTTCACTGGCATAGCCCAGTAAGGAGAATACTAGGTTAAAAGGTAAATCTTGATTTGTTTTTAAAGTAAAATTACCATCAAAATCGGTAATTGTACCAGATACAGTTCCTTCTACAAGGATATTTGCCCCTATCAGTGACATCCCATCATCAGCGTCTTTTACCACTCCAGTTACGATAGTTTGGGAGATTGCAATATTTCCAATACATAATAAAAATGCCGTAATAATACTATTACATAGAATTCTCATACTCGTTAGGTTTTTAATTATTTCTATTGTTTTAGATAAATGTAAGATTTTTCATCTGTTTATTATACTCAAAATTAATTTCTTGTCCTTATTCGTCAAAAGGCTAACCCTTATCTATCTTCTAGAAATAAGAGTAATTTATACATATCTAGTTTTCTTAAGCTAGGATCGGAGGATAGCAGATTATCTATAAGGCTTGATTTTTTGCCTTTTAAATACCTTTTTACTAGAGTTGTAAGACCTACTTTATCGATAAATCTTACTGCAGAAGTTAGCCTGGTTTCTAATACTTGCCCTTTGTTTAATAGTATTTTTAAGTTTTTGGTAGCAGTCTCCGTTTTGTCTAAAAATTTTTGATTAGGGATCAAGTCTAGATGCTCCACTGGATTATGTATGTGATCGATCGGAATACCTTGTTTTTTTAGATTTTCAGCAAATACTAGGTCTTCGTAACCATATCCATCTATGGATTCATCAAAGTGGAACTGTCTCATTACATCAGAATGAATCAGGAAATTGTTAGTTTGGAATGTGAGATAAGGTTTTTTTAGACGCTTTTTAAGAGGTAAGGCCTCTCGCTCTAAACCATATTTCCAATGTAGTATCTTTGTCTTTGCCCTGGGCTTCCCTTTCTTATAAACACGACCGCCATAAACGACATCATTGCAAGCTTTTATCTCTTTTACATAGTTCTTTATAAAAGAGGCATATTTAACCTTAGAGTCGCAATCTAGGAACAGTAAGTAGGGAAACGAGGCTACTTTGGCCAGTTTATTCCTAATCCGAGATCTTCCAAAATTCTCTGATAGCTCTACATAATTTACACCCATCATATTTAAAATGGGCCTGTTTTTTATTTTAATTGCGGTTTTAGAATCGTCGTCAAAACAAATAATTTCAAAACTTATTTTTGCTTTAATACACTGATTTACAAGTTTTTGCACAAGGTCAGTGACATCAAAGTTATAAATAGGTATTAGGATAGAAATCATGTTTTATGAAGGCTATATTCCGTGAATATATAAACAAAAATAAACTACAGCGTATCACGTCGATAGTAGAAGTATTTTATCAGGTTTATGCCCAATGGAAAGCGTTCTAAGAAGATGACTTAAAGCTTTACTTTATAAACAGCGAGGCTATAATGTATAGCTTAACAAGCTTAAAAAAAGAGATGCGTAAAATGCCTTCTAAGATACAACTAAGAGAGTCTGGTTTTGTTAAGACTAAAATGTAATTTTATCATATGAATAAGCAGATCCAAAAAATCCTAGATAACGATAAACTGATTCCTGAGTTAAGAGATATTGCAACTAAAGTGATGGACGGAAAAAGGATAACGAGTGATGAGGGCAATTTACTTTTTGATAAAGGATCATTGAGCTATTTAGGAGTTCTGGCAAATTACATTCGCGAAAAGCGGCACGGAAATAAAACTTATTTTAATCGCAACTTTCACATAGAACCGACGAATGTCTGTTTATACAGTTGTACATTTTGTTCTTATTCACGACTGATAAAAAAGCGATCTGATGGATGGGAATATACGATGGATGAAATTTTAGATCTTGTCAAAAAATATGACGGAGAACCCGTTACGGAGGTGCATATAGTGGGAGGTGTTTTACCGCAATACGATGTGACTTTTTATAAAGAACTCTTTGAAAAAATAAGGGCTCATCGGCCTGATTTACATATTAAGGCACTTACTCCAGTCGAATATCATTACATTTTTAAGAAGGAAAAAATTTCTTACGAGGAAGGGATGAAAATCATGGTCGACGCTGGTTTAGATTCTATGCCGGGAGGTGGGGCTGAGATTTTTGATGAGAAGATAAGAGATGAGATCGCAGGAGGTAAATGTAGTTCGGATCAGTGGTTAGACATACATAGGATATTACATAATCTAGGCAAACGAAGTAATGCGACCATGCTTTATGGACACGTGGAATCGTTTGCAAATCGTATAGATCATCTCGATCGTCTTAGAAAACTCCAAGACGAGACTAAAGGGTTCCAGACATTTATACCTCTCAAGTTTAGAAATAAAGAAAATGAGATGGCTCATGTACCAGAGTCTAATGTTATAGAGGATCTTAGAAACTATGCAATATCTAGAATATACCTAGATAACTTTGATCACATAAAAGCATATTGGCCGATGATAGGAAGAGATACTGCTCAGCTGTCTTTAGCTTTTGGGGTGGATGATCTGGATGGCACGATCGATGATACAACTAAGATTTATTCTATGGCTGGATCAGAAGAGCAAACGCCTAGTTTATCTACAGAAGAACTTGTAAAAATGATCAGAGCGGTAAATCGCGAACCGATAGAAAGAGATACCTTGTATAATGTGGTTACTGATTTTAAAGATGTCGTTTTTGAAGACGATAAACATTTTAAAGGCTACGTTTCGTTACCGGTGGTCAATAATTAGAAGTAGTTTATCCTATCTAGTTTCTAAAACATTTTTCATCTTGACCACAAAGAAGAGAACTGTATACTTGCTAACTAAAACTGCGCATTAAAATTCAATTTTTTAGATCGAGATACTAGTACCATTACGTTTTGCAGGAAAAAAGAAACAGTGGAATTTTGATTTCTACTTAAGTCAAAGACTAGACTAATCCCATAATCCTAAAATTATAATTTAGGCAGTAATCATTATTTTATCTAACATCCAGAATTAATAATAATTGTAAATTGCCTACCGTATGAAAAAATCACCTTTGATTTTATTGCTGTTAGCGATGACTATTTTATGCTTTGGTCAAGAGAAAGTCTATGACTGGGACTGGAAAAAGGAAAAGTATGTCATCGGTACTAGTATGTTGCTTGTAGGAGGAACGTCTTACTTAAAATACAAAACACCTTTACTTACTGCACAGCAACTAGCCTCAGCAGATGTAACGAGTATAAATGCTCTCGACCGAACGGCGGTCGATAACGTAAATTTTAAATCCCAGCTGGCAAGTGACATTATAGGAACAGGATCTCTTCTTACCCCTCTGGTATTTTGTTTCTCTGATATGGGAAAAAATGAAATCTTTGCCATCGGAGGGATGGCTTTTGAAACCATGCTGATAACTGTCTTTGTAGTCGATGGGATGAAAGTAGCTTTCAGAAGGTCTCGGCCGTACACCTATAACGAAAATCTCAGTCTGGAAGATCGTTTAAAGAGTTCCGCAAGATTTTCTTATCCTTCTGGACATACAGGATCATCTGCTGCGATTTCTTTTTTTACAGCAAAGGTGTTCTCCGATATGCATCCTAAATCTAAGTGGAAGCCTGCGGTCTGGACTGCGGCCGTAACGATTCCTGCAGTTACTGGTTTTCTGAGGTACCATTCAGGAAATCATTTTCCTACAGATATTTTTACAGGATATGCTTTAGGAGCAAGTATCGGGTACTTAGTGCCGTTACTGCATAAGTCAAAACATAAAGACCTCGGCTTATCTATTTATCCAGTAGGGAATGGTATGGCAATAAACTATCAGTTTTAAGACTATTTTTCTGTTTTAGACTCAGGATGTTCTCCCAGCTCATTGAGTAGATTCTCTAATTTAGAGAGGACTTCTTCTCCGTCACTTTTATAATTTTCGAGCATTTCTTTTAGCTCTTTGTCGTTTTTAAGTTCTTCTAATTTTGCTTTCCATTTTGCACTGTCTTTTACGATCTCATTTGCTTTATTAGAAAAATCATCTACGATATCTTTAATCTCTTCCATCTCATCACCTTCTAAAAACTCTTTGGCCTTTTTAGAAAAAACGTCTATTAGTTCGCCAGCCTCTTCTGCTACTTGATCTATCTGCTCAGAAGGTTTTGTTTTGGATTGTGAGCTAGACTTGGAGGTAGATGGTTCGCAAGAGGTGAGTAATAATAATGCAGGCAAGAGGACACATAACAGTTTAAGAGATCTAAGGTAAGTCATGATTTAATTTTTATAATGATACTAAGTTAATACTTCCAAGCCAAAATACGACTGGCTTTGTGACCTTGAGACATCGGGATGATCTTTATGTCACTGACGTGATTTAGTCTTAAAGATTTCTGTAGTGGAACGATATTATTTTTATCCGATACTAAACTTGTAAACCAGGTAACCTGATCTCGATAATCATTACTTTCTATGATCATCTTTATGATAAAATCCAGTTCGCCTCCAGGATAAACGAGTTCGTGAGATCTGCCACTAAAATTTCGAGTGGTAGTTTCTTTTTTTAGATTCAGGTTAGTGTTTTTACGTTCCGTTTTTTTGAGAGCTTGTGCTTCTGATTTATAAAACGGTGGATTACAGATGACTAAGTCTAGCCTGTCATGATCCATAATGATTCCATGGAGAATAGCATCTTTTTGTTTTTGTAAACGTAATTTTACTTTTTTCTTTAACATTTGGTTAAACCCAATAATCGCCTCTGCTACTTTAAAAGCCTCTGGATCTATTTCAGAACATATCATATTCCATTGATAATCTTTTACGGCAATAATAGGGTAAATGCAATTTGCTCCAGTGCCTATGTCTAAACAGTGGAGATCATTATAATGGCTCTCAAATAAATCAGCAGCATAATGAATGTAGTCAGCTCTGCCGGGAACAGCTGGGCATAAAAATGATTCTGGTAAATCCCAAAAGTAAATATCATAATGACTAAAGATCAAAGCACGGTTTAGTTGTAGAACAGCAGCAGGATTTGTAAAGTCGATACTTTTATGATTATAATCGGTATTTATGATGTACTGTTTTAGATCAGGATTGTGATTTACTAATTGTACAAAATCGTAAGGCGAGCGATGTCGATTGCGTTTATGTAATTGTTCTTTACTACCCATGGTGCAGATATATCGCTTTCGCGAAAGCGTTATAATTTATTTTATATAAACTCACTGGCTCAAATTTACAACTAAGTAGCTACTTGTTATTTTCCGATGTTTTTTTCTCACTCATTATGATACTAAAGATTAGATTTATGTAGTTTTACTACTTTCCTTTCTGATTAGTATCTGTAATAAATTCATTCACGTAAAATCACTTTTATGTTGGAAATACAAAAGTTTTTCCTTTTTTGTTCTGGGTCACAGCGTGCTATTCTTAATCGTGCTCCATCAGATATTAATAAACAAGCTGGTATCGGAGCCACGATATTTTTCACAGGTATATTTGCTGCACTAGCTGGGTCCTATGCAATGTATACCGTTTTTCATAATTATGTTGCTGCAGTATTTATCGGTCTATTATGGGGACTGTTGATTTTTAATTTAGATAGATATATTGTCTCTTCCTTAAAAATAAAAACTTCCGCAATTAAAAATGTAGGTAATGCATTGCCTAGAGTTTTTCTGGCAGTCATTATTGCACTAGTTATTGCTAAACCACTCGAATTGAAAATTTTTGATTCAGAGATCAATGCGGAGTTATCTATCATGCAATTAGAAAAACTTAAGGATAACGAAGCTCTTGTAAAATCTAGGTTTGATGATGATATAGCAGCGGTTAAAACAGATATTGCTTCTTTGCAAAATCAAATTGTCACCAAAGAAGAGATAAGAAATAATCTAAATGATATAGCTATAAAAGAGGCAGATGGTACAGGAGGATCTCAAAAAAGAAACATGGGTCCGATCTATAAAGCAAAGAAAGCAGATGCAGATAATGCTCAGCAAGAATTAGAAGAAACTATTGCTGAGATCTCCCCGCTAATCGATCGGTATAATAAACAAATCGAATTGTTAACTAACCAAAAGTCAGAAGCACTTTTTACTTTAGGTACTGTGGATGTAAATGGATTTGCTTCTCGATTAGAAGCACTGAGTAGAGCTAGTAAAAAAAGTAGTGCTATCTATCTGGCTAGTTTATTTATTATGTTTCTCTTCATCATCATCGAAACAACTCCGATTTTTGTGAAGTTGATATCCGCTCGCAGTCCCTATGATTACGTATTGGATAAGCATGAATATGCATACATTAAAAATCACCAATGGGTAACCACGCAGTTAAGAAATGATATAGATAGTAAAGTGAGATTTGATAATGAAATCACTGCATTTAAAACTCAGATCGCTATCGAAACAGAAAAGCGAATTCTTAAAGAAACAATAGAAGAATCTTTTGCAGACATTAAATCAAATAAAACAAGCTGGAAAAATATTTTTGCCAAAAAACACATTTGGGAATAGGGTGTAAAGTATAATATCGATTATTCCTAATTGACTATTGCAAAAATACATAGCTGATTGCGACTATGATCAAGAGTAGTATACAGAGACTTATAATACGCTGTCTGTTTTGTTGTTTTACAAATTGATGGTAAGAGATAGGTTCTCGAGCGAGATCTTCTGGAGTAATATAAGAGGTGTCTTTTTTTTGTGATAAATCTTTGATTCGCTGACGATACGCATTTTTATTATGTCGCTGTAAACGACGATTAGCTTGCATGCGTTTTATGGAATCTAGTACATGTCCTGCAGAGCTCATAGTTATAGAAGTGGGTATATAATTAATAACCGTAAGTCAAACGTTTAAGTTCCTTTTTGATTAGCTTTTAGACTTGATATAAGAGTCTAATAATGTACTCGTTTGTTGATGTAGTTTTCTTTTAAAGAATCCGGTGTTACCCAGTAACCATCCTTTTAGACCCATCGCCTGTTTTGCCCAGCTATGTAAATTAAAATCATCATGATGTATTAATATTTTTCCCTCTTTAAAGGTAAAATCAGCTTGAATTATATTGTGAACCTTTCTTTTAGTCGGACCAAATTCATAAAATGCTTCCCAAGTAAGACTGCCTTTATTACCATCGGTAATTAGGTCTTTGTAAATAATTTTAAAGCCTTTTCCTTCTTGTCGACTACACAACATTTCCCACATAGCTCCTGCTCGTTTACCATGTAAAGTACCAAAAGCTGGATCTTTAAACTCTATATCCTTATGATAACAGCTTAGCATTTTTTCTGCATCAAATTTTGTAAACGCATCATAAAATTGTTTGAGTAAGGTTGTGTTTTCCATCTTGATTAGATTAAATCTTTTACAAAACGGGAATTTACAGATGATATTCTTCCTATCCCAATCTCTTTTCTGTAAACTTGTATCATCTAATGAATAATCATAATATGTTTTCTTCATTACAACAGCAAGTAAGTAGTCGGCCTTTAGGACTTTTTAGAATTCTCTTTGGATTCTTACTGTTATTTCAGTTTTATAAGATTAGTAAACGAGTTCCTTTTTTTAAGGATGCTGATTATCTCTATTTTCCTTATCCAGAATTAGATTGGGTTCCGGTTTTTGGATATCCTTTATTGATGGCACTTTTGGTTATAGGGTTCGTATCAGTTATGTTATTTACAGCAGGTATATTATACCGTTATGTAGCGATTGTTATACCTATTGTTTATGGATATTTTTTTAGCCTAGATGCGGTTTATTATAATAATCACTATTACCTTATTTTTCTAATCAGCGTTTTGATGGCATTTTCTCAGGCTGATAAATCTTATTCCGTGAGTTCGCTAAAAAGTAAAAGATCAGAATGGGTGTCCGGATGGCAGTATATCATTTTTCAGCTGCAGCTGGGTATCGTTTTTTTTTATGGTGGACTCTCTAAATGTAGTAAAGACTGGTTTGATGGAAATGTGATTAAAGGGATAACGGAGTCAGATATTGTTAATCAGTTTTTAATCTATGGTGGGACGATTTTTGATATGTTGATTCCATTTGCATTGTTCTATAAACGAACTAGATGGGTGGCGATCTTATTAGTGCTACTTTTTAATATATCTAATCATTTCTTATTTAGTGATATAGCTTCTTTCCCTTTGCTGGTCATAGCAGCGATGTTATTATTTATAGCGGATAGTGATTTTACAGATCGTTTACCTAAAGCCCTTAAGAGTTCAGGAATACCAGACCAAATAACTAAAACAAATTTAGGTTTAAAGCTAGCTTTAGGATTTTTCTTTATCTTCCAATTGCTATTTCCCTTACGTCACCACTTGATTCCAGGACATGTAGACTGGACAGGGCAGGGGCATTACTTTGCGTGGAGGATGAAGAGTTACCATAAAGAGGTGAAGGTTGATCTATACGCCATGGATAAGACAACACGGAAGCGGGCATATAAGATAAATCACGGTCTGGATAATTATAAAATACAGCGGATGGCGTCTATGCCACACATGATTCCACGGTTGGCGTCTTATATGAGAACACAAATCGAAAAGCAGGATGGTGTCAATACAAATTTAGGAATACAGGTAGATTATCATGTGGCATTTAATCAACGTCCTGATAAAATAGCTCTTAACCCATCGATAGATATCTCTAGAGCTAGGTTTAATAAATATGCTAAAAATAATTGGATATTAAATCTGGAGTAATCTTTTGCTCGGTAAAGAAATAGATTATTTTTGCAGTTGTAAACGGCTGCATAGCTCAACTGGATAGAGTACCTGACTACGAATCAGGCGGTTGAAGGTTCGAATCCTTCTGCGGTCACAGAACATTAGGAGAGGAGCGTTTTAGCTCCTCTTTTTTTATCCGTTCACTCATTGATTATAGCAGCATTACTAAGCCTTCTACATTGGGTTTTATTTGCTGTTTATATTCATCAATCTCTTGTTTACAGAATCGACTCTATTAAGATTTAAAAAACTACTTTTGTCTATGGATGTCTTGCTTTAGAACACTTTCAGATTTAAGGTGCATATGGAGATCTTTTTAATTCTGTAACCTTAAAGTATAAGGATGTATTATAAATCGCCCAAGAAACGATACGGTTTTTAATTTGCATATGAGTAATTTGACCGTTATAGTAACTTTAAGAAATACTTACGTTCAGCGTTGGAAAGAGGCTATGGCCAACTCTAGATTTAGAACAGCCCTTGTGATCTCATTTCTTTCAGCTTTATTATCGATTTATCTTACAGGAATTTGGTTATGCTATAATGAGTCCAGAGTCGGCAGGGTTTTGCATGATCCTATTTTAGATATGTTTGCACCTGTTGATTTGAGTTTTCAGATTTTTCTTATAACTAATGTTGCGGTGTTTTTAGGATTAATCGCAGCGATGTCTCTTCCTTTCTATACGATACGTACGATGCTCTGCATCATTATAATTTCTGCTTTTCGCATGTTTACAATGTATCTTTTTCCGCTAGAACCACCTGTTGCTATAATACCTTTACGAGATCCATTTTTAGAATGTACATTTTATGGAGATCAGGTACTCCTCAAAGATTTATTTTTCTCAGGACACACTTCTAATCTTTTGCTGTTGACCATGATAATACCATATCGAAAGATGCAGTTGATCATGGGAGTATGCACCGTCATGGTCGGAGTAATGCTCATTTTACAACATGTGCATTATACAATAGATGTGATCGCAGCTCCTTTCTTTGTGATACTAGCATACCACATCGCTGATAAAATTGCTAGGAAATATTACGGCGATTTACCTCTACTTTAAAGTAGTGATTTAGTACAGACGGGATGTATTTTTTATTGCCTTTCGGCGAATGAAAAACGTGATTTATTTTTTTGAAACTTGTTCCATAATAACATTACTGCTTTCAGTGGAACGACTTATTATTTGAGAAATCATGTAGTATGACCCAAATAAAAATGTACTATACACCAAGTTTCCAACTAAAGATGCCTTAACAAACGGAAGACCAGCGGACATACAAGCTATTAAGCCACTGATAGTTTTAGGATAACTAGGAATACCGATCCAAGATCCAAAATTACTGATCAAGAAAAACACTAAAGTAAAGCCGAGTACTCCACCTAATACATTAAGAAAACTGATTTTTTTAATAAACACATGGCCTATTCCCACTGCTAATAAAAACGCTACATATGTCCAGACCATATAGTCTGTAAAGATCACCATGCCGCTATGATCAGGATAAAAGGATCTAAGTAAGGTATTATTAAGGACCAAGTCTGATACAAATAATGCCAAGACAGGGATTAAGTATTTAACGTATTTAGAGGCAATCACAGCTCCTCCAAAAAGGGCAATAGACCCTATAGGAGAGAAATTAGGAGGATGAGGTAGTAAACGAGCTAATGCTGCCACAACTATCAACGTAAAAGGTAAAATCAAGGATTTATTCTTCATAACCGCAAATTTATGATAAATAGCCTATTTACACATAATTTTGGAGGATCATCTTCTAAGTTCTGATACATCATATTACTATTATTTTTAATATCTTTACTGGCCTTAATATGTGATTATATGTTTTTCCAAATAGCCAATGCAAATAAGAATGAATGGTGGATGTATTTCCTTGGGTTCATAGCTGTGTTTTTTGGGTACTTCCTCGGTCAGATTCCTTTGATGTTAGTCCTCATGATGGCCGTCAACAGTGATCCTAATTTGGACATGACGGATGTCATGGATCTGCAAGCTGAAATGAATTTTGAAAAATTTGGGATAAGTTCTAATGTAGGTTTTCTTTTGCTGTTATTGATGTTTGTATTTGCTATGATCGCTTTGTACATAGTAATAAAATTTATTCATAAAGCGGATTTTAAATCATTGATAACCCCTTACAACTCTGTCGATTGGGGTAAGGTGCTTTTTGGATTTGGTCTATGGTTTGGGATGACATTAATATTAGAAGGAGTGAGTTATGGCATAAACCCGGAGGCTTATGAATTTACTCTAAACATGTCATCGTTTGTACCACTTTTACTTATAGCGATTTTAATTTTACCTATACAGACTAGTTTAGAAGAGCTATTATTTAGAGGCTATCTAATGCAAGGAATAGGTTTAGTAGCCAGTCATAAGTGGATTCCTTTAATAATTACATCTTTGGGTTTTGGACTAATACATATGGCTAATCCCGAGGTGCTAGAATTTGGGGCATGGACGATGCTTCTTTATTATGTTTCTGCTGGATTACTTCTAGGAATAATTACAGTAATGGATGACTCTTTAGAGCTCGCTCTAGGTGTACATGCGGCTACTAATATTTACGGAGCTATTATGGTCGGGTATAATGGATCTGCTATACAGACAGATACGATTTTAAAAACTAATGATATAAACCCTAATCTGATGACAGGTGTATTTCTTCTATCAGCAGTAGTGTTTTATATAATCTGTTCCAGGAGATATAACTGGAAACCGATTACTAAGATATTTGAACCTATAAACAACAAACCCACTCAGGATTATGCGTAATTATAAATCTAAATTTTTTCTGTTAGTTCTTTTTTCATTGGCTTTAAGCCAAATAGAAGTTACCGCACAAGTAGCTGATCGATGGCAACAGCGAGTAGAGTATGATATGGAAATTGATTTTGATGTTGAGAAACACCAATTTACGGGTGTGCAAAAAATAAAGTATTACAATAATTCTCCTGATACATTAAATAAAGTTTTCTATCACTTATACTTTAATGCTTTTCAGCCTAATAGTATGATGGATGTGAGATCAAGAAGTATACGTGATCCAGATGGTAGAGTAGGTGATAGAATCTATTATTTATCACGAGAAGAGCAAGGGTATCATAATATCCAATCATTAGCAGCAGATGGAAGAGCATGTGATTTTACAATGGAAGGAACTATTTTGGAGGTAGAACTGCCGAGGCCTCTGGCTCCAGGAAAGCATGTCGAGTTACTTATGAAATTTGACTCTCAAGTGCCGATACAAATTAGAAGATCGGGAAGAGATAATAAGGAAGGTATAAAATACTCTATGGCTCAGTGGTATCCTAAGTTATGCGAATACGATTATCAAGGGTGGCATGCAAATCCTTATATCGGAAGAGAATTTCATGGTGTATGGGGAGACTTTGATGTAAAAATAAGTATTAACGGTAAATATATTGTACCGGCCTCAGGAGTGCAGCAAAGTAAAAATGAGTACGTTTCTAAAACAGATCAAAAACGAACATGGCATTATCGTGCTGAGAATGTACATGATTTTGTTTGGGCTGCTGATCCGGATTATCGTTTTATTAAACATCAAGCAAAAGATGGGGTAGAGTTGCAGTTCTTTTTTCAGCCAGGTGATGAGACTACAGAGAACTGGGAAAAACTACCAGAGATCATGGATGATGCCCTCAGTTTTATGAACAAGAAATATGGAAAATATCCTTATCCCGTTTATAAATTTATACAAGGAGGTGATGGTGGTATGGAGTACCCGATGGCAACATTGATTACTGGAGAGAGAAGTCTGGGAAGTCTGGTAGGGGTTTCTATACATGAATGGATGCACAGCTGGTATCAGATGGTTCTTGCAACTAATGAGGCATTATATCCTTGGATGGACGAAGGCTTTACTTCTTATGGCTCTACCCAAACAATGCATCATATCAGAACGCTTGGTCATTTTGGAGACTACGACGCTAATAAGAATCCTTTTGAGGGGGTTTATGATGGATATGTTGGCTATGCAATGTCAGGTATTGCGGAACCTCTAAGTACTCATGCTGATCATTATAATACTAATAGAGCTTACGGAATATCGTCTTATACAAAAGGACAAGTCTTTTTGCGTCAGCTGGAGTATGTAATAGGTACGAGAGATTTTGACCGTACGATGTTACGATATTTTAACGAATGGAAATTTAAGCACCCTAACGTCAATGATTTTATAAGGATCGCGGAAAAAACTTCAGGACTAGAATTAGACTGGTATAAGGAATACTGGGTAAATACCATTCATAATATAGATTATTCTGTGCTCGTGGTTAAACAGGACGAAGACCTAAACAATATGTTTATCGTTATGGCTCGGGAAGAAAAAATGCCTATGCCTGTCGATGTGGAAATCACTTATAGTGATGGAT
Source organism: uncultured Saprospiraceae bacterium (assembly GCA_938015805.1). Taxonomy (GTDB): domain Bacteria; phylum Bacteroidota; class Bacteroidia; order Chitinophagales; family Saprospiraceae; genus JAHDHU01. The sequence continues at coordinate 13,714 of CALLXF010000108.1, forward strand.
CAAAACACCAGGTAAATGTAGCTCTCGGGATGATGCGAGGAAACAAAGGATTTGATTTTGGAGGTGGTTCTAAGGTTACATTAGCTAAGGACTGGAAATGGACTGATAAGGCTTATACTTTAGAAGTGTATACATTAGGAAAAGAAGTAGAGAAAGTAGAAATAGATCCTTCAGGTAGAATGGCAGATGTAAATAAGAGTAATAATATTTGGATAAAATTAGATGAGGAAGAGATAGATTAAGTTAATGTCTCGGA
>CALLXF010000109.1 GCA_938015805.1 uncultured Saprospiraceae bacterium
TTGCTAATGTGTTGAGGGTAACGTCGTCTTTTAAATCAACGGCTCCACTCTCCAATGCTTGTGCTTGTGATATCAATGCCACTGATGCATCACCAGGCGATAAATATTGGGCCTGTACTACGTGCATCGAACATAATAACACCAAAGCGAAAAATAATTTTTTCATGTAATTGAGTTTTGGTTAAATAGTTCTTAAAATTTATTTCAAAATATATTTATATACATACAAAATGCCTAAGCACCTCTCTAAGAGATGTTAGTCAAAAAATAATACAATAAAACTTTAAGAGAATTAGGAGAGCAGTGTTCTAGTTATCATTCAGGTTATTAAACAAAGCAATCGTTGGTCTCTATTATCGTTAGGATCAGTTTCGTCAAAAAGATCCTTGGTTCGTCGGGCGTAAAGATAGGATGGCAGCTTCTTTTATAGATACCGTTTTTACGGTATTTACTTAATATATAAAATAATATATATGTAAAATATTGATAGGTAATTAGATGTAGAATTTGGAGCCTTAAATTTTTGTTGAAGACCTACAATGAATGAAAAATTCTATTTGAGCTTAAAATCTATGGTTATGGTACCACATTGCTTATCAATATTGCTGGCTGTAAATGTATATTTAGAAGCTGCTTTTTCAGCAATTTCTACTAAGGTCCTATCTGTAGTGTTAGATCCTCTCTGAGTGTACTTAGACTCTATGACGTTTCCCTTATTATCGACACATACTCTAATAACAACTTTTCCCGCTTTCTGAGAATCGTCAGTAATAGCAGGCTCATAGGCGACTCCTCTATCTGATAATCCGCCTCCGATCTCTGCACGTCCTGTGCTGACGCCTTCTAATGCCTTTCCATCGGGATCCCCTATAGGTTTACCTTTAGTTCCATCATTCTTAGAATCACCTGAACCGTTGCTAAAAAGATCGCCATATTGCTTTTTCTTTTCTTCTAATTCTTTTTGTTTTCTTGCTTTCTCAGCAGCTTCGCGTTGTTCTTTTTCTAGCTGTTCTTGTTTTTTCTGTTCTAACTCCTCTCTTTCTTTTTTTGCTTTGGCTGCAGCCGCGTTTTTCTTGTTTTCTAATTCTTGAGCTTCTTCTTTTGCCTTGGCTGCTAACTCCATTTGCTTTTTCTGTTCCGCCTCTTTTTGTTGTTTTACTTTTATGGCCTCTTCTTTTGCCGATTCTAATTCTGCTTCAGCTACAACCACCTTTGAAAACACTTCAGCATCTTCAGTTATCTCCTTTTTTGTTGGCGTCTCGGGGACCTCTTTTTCTTTTTCCTGGACTGGCTCCTCACTACTTAGTTCTTGCTCTTCTTCCCATTCTTCTTCTGGTGAGATCGAGGAATCTGACTCTGATTCTGTAACCTCTGGGCTGGAAGAACTCCCTTCGATATCACTCCCAAAAACAACTAACACACCTTTAAATTCTTCATTGTTAGTCGGTAGTTTATTAAAGAAAGGAGCTAAAAATAATAAGAGTAATAACAAATGGATACCTATACTTATCCAAAAGCTCGATCGGCGATTGCGATTATCATCATATTCGTTTATATCGTATAGTGTATCCATATTTCACCTACAAATTTACATAATACATTGATTATCAACAATGATTATATTATAATTAACAATAATATATGGGAAGATATTGCAGTTTATGCTTTATTCTTATTGGGGAGGCGTCAGACTAGCTGTAACACCGTTACGAAAAGCAGAATCTAATATTTTTACAACGTATTGATTAGGTGTTCTTTTACCTGGTGTAACAACAATCATCGACTTATCCGATTTTTTTAGTTGACGCATTTTTTTCTCTATCGTTTTAAAACTTGCGTTTGCACCATTTAAAAAGTAAGTTCCTTTATTATCCATCGTGATACGAGTAGGCTTAGTATTAGAGGGTGGTGAAGACGATTTTTTTCCTGGTAGCTTTAGATTTAATGCATTAGGTACTATCAGTGACGAAGTCAACATAAAAAATATCAACAACAGAAATATGATATCCGTTAAGGATGACATATTAAATTCTGCACTAACTTTTGATTTCTTTTTTAGTCCCATGTCTCCTGTATTATCCTCTGGGTTGTGTGGCGATAACGGCTTTTATTTCCAACTCGGCAGCGACTTTAGTCACTTCATATACTTTTTCCCATGGCACCCCGATTTCCGAAATAATGAGAACTGTAGCGTTTTGTTTATTTCCTTGTTCCCTTACTGCAAGTGCGAGTCTACCATCTAATGTTTTTATGGTACACTTAGAATTATTAAAAGTCATCGATCCGTTCTTTTTAATAATTACCGCTAAGTCTTGCGGAGCCGTCGTTTTAGAATCTGACACAGGAAGTTTTACATCTACTTTTACCATAGATGAAGTAAGCATAAAAAATATCAATAACAGAAATATGATATCCGTCAAAGAGGACATACTAAATTCTGCACTGACTTTATTTCTTTTACTAAATCCCATTTTTATTTAAACGCTACTTATTTTATTTTAATTATTCCATTGGCTTAAGCCAATGGAAATAGTGCTTTGTAAAACACCTTTTTATTTCAGTCAAATTATTCATTGGCTTTAAGCCAATAAAAAAACCTAACTAAAATTATTACTTCTATGTTATGCAGTCGGCTCTTGTAATAGATCCATAAACTCCATTGTAGTACGCTCCATTTTAAAAACTACTTTTTCCACATTTGCCACAAGTAAATTATAACCCACAAAGGCCACAATACCCACGAACAATCCAAAGGCTGTAGTCAAAAGGGCTTGATAAATACCTCCTGCCAAAACAGTCGGAGATACATTATCCTCTGAAGACATAGTGTAAAATGCGAGTATCATTCCTGTAACAGTTCCTAAAAATCCGATCATCGGTGCAGCTCCAGCTATACTTGCGAGTGTAGATAAATTTTTCTCTAGCTTAAAAATCTCTAAATTTCCTACATTTTCTATAGCTGCATCTATATCCTTTAATGGTTTACCGATACGCATAATTCCTTTTTCTACCATTCTAGATGTAGGCGTATTAGTCGTAGCACAAAGTGCTTTTGCTCCTTCTATATTACCCGCCTGCACGGCCGCTCTTATATTATTAATAAACTGATCGTCTACTTTACCTGCTTTTTTTATCGTTAGCCATCTTTCTATAAAAATATAAAGGGCAAGTACTGATAATACGAGAAGAATTCCAAAAATCACGATTCCCATCGGACCGGAATTAATAATAATATCTACTAGACTTTGGCCGGCCTCTTCTGTTGCCTTTGATTTGGCTTTAGCCTGAAAGAAGAAAAATAAGTTATGCATCAATATATATTTTGCTTTGACTGATCAAATGTGAGTTAAAACGATACCCAGTTTCTATTAAGTATGTTTAAAGCATAAATTTACTGATTCTCATAAACATTAAAGAAAAATGATATGTATTAATACGTTTATTTAGTGCGGTCAATAGGTTTTAAGATTAAACGGCGTAAAAAGCTTTCAAAGGATTTGTATTTTTAAAACATGGATAAACTAAAAGATTTTAACGTAACACAGAAAATACCCGTAAGATGGGGAGATATGGACGCTTACCAGCATGTAAATAATGCAGTGTATATAAAATGGAATGAACACATCAGAATCGCCTATCTTGAAAAAGTTTTTCCTGACTGGAATGATCAAAATATAGGTCCAATACTGGCACGTCAAGAATGCACTTACATCTACCCTATGTCCTACCCCGATGTTGCTCTGTGTGGTACTCGAGTTATAGAGATCCTAGAAGACAGAATAATTTTTGAAACTAAAATGTTTAGTCAGACCCATCAACGGATTTCTGCTCTATTAAAAACCACAATTATGGCTTATAATCTCAGCGAAAAGAAAAAAGCTAAAATTCCTATAGAATGGAAAAACAAAATAGCCGCTATAGATAATGTGCAGATGTAAAGTCCGATAAGAAAAGTGCAAATTGAGCAAATTAAAAAATCCAGGTTCTTTAAGACCTCCGTAGTTAGAGTAAAGTAAGTTGCAATTGTAATTATAAATGTAAGAATGGACGAATAGAACAAACTGAAAAAAGTCTCCGTCCTCCAAGCATCCGTTGCTAGAAAAAAGTAAAACCTACATCACGAAGTCATACTATCTCTAACTAACTAATTTCTAAAAGTCTATAATCCATAAGTTAAAGTCTAAAACCTATTCTTTCCAAAATGGAATCCAACTTAAGAAAAAAGTATCTTGCTTGGTCTCTTCGTTAACTCCTATAAATTCCACTGTTACTTCATGTTCGCCATATCGCAATGTAGAGATATCTAGTCTGGTAAAAAATCCTGCTTGATTTGTTACAGGATGATTTCTAAAAAACCACTGTGGGGCAGAAACTGTTTGATTATCGACTTGAATAAAAAAAGTATTTCTTAATATTTCTTGCAGCTTATCGGCGTTGTTTTCGTACTCGATCGCAGAGGTAAAAGTATTTTGATCTTGGGTTGCAATCACTCCTTCTTTTAAAAATTTAACTTCCAGACTTTTATCAAAAAAATATTTATAGCTGATGAACAAAGGCAAATGATTCCCTGAAATATTCTCCGATGGGATGCAAGCTACATTTATGTTTTTTCCTGGTTTTATTAAATCGGCATATTCATTATTTTGTAAATAAAAAGAGGAGGCAGGTATATTTTTATACTGCCTATCATCAAAAAAATCAAAAGCAACACGATCAAAAACATCGCCTTCAAAATTTAAGTCATTAATAGAAATAAATAGGGCAAGCAAGAAATAACTAAATACAGCTCCGTGTATTTTCCATCGTGATACATTGCTTATAAGTGTAAACCACTCGTATCTAAAAATCCAACTCAAATTTACATAAGACAAAAATTTGCTAACTGGAAAAAAAGCTTCTGTTGCTTGTTCCTGATTCTTAAAAAATCCAAAATAAATACGATCTAATGCTCCAAAAGATATCATGAAAAATAAAAACATTAATGATAATCCTATACCTGGATTATCTAAAGCTCGGGATAAAAAATCTGATTGTTCGATGAGTAGAAAAACAAAAATCAACATCCCTAAAACACCAACAGAGACCACGGCGATCATAATAGCAATAGAGTAAGATATACTACAGTATTTCTCTATTTTAAGAATACGAGCAAGTCCATCTTTAGTGTATTGATTTAAGTTTTCAAAGCGGTTGCTGTAGCCTAGCTGCTTATAATTTATACCATCTGGAAAAGCATAATGAATACCTAAAAAAGCCAGCCAAATCGCACGAAGTAAAAGATTTAATATAAACCCGATTAGTAAGACACGAGCTAAAATCACAGCACCTACGAAAAGCAACACACTAGATGTCCCAAAATCACTATAACTAGCTACTGCAAAAAGATGCTCTCTTACAAAAGAAGGTAGCTGGAACAACACAAAAATAAATCCACCACTAATAAGCAACTCGATCTGCCAGCTGTTTTGCTCAGTAGCTTTTAACCATTCTGGTATGGAAGAAGTATCAGATTTTTTAGTTTGCATAAAGACCTAAAGTACTCAGCGTTATTAAATCTAATTGGCCGATCGGCATACCATTATCTTCCTGAAATTTTATCAGAGCTTTTTTATCTATGGCACTAAAATCATTTGTCTCTGTATCTGTCGCATATCCTCTTAATTGCAATGCATTTTTTAAATCAGTATAAAAAAGTTCATCTATATCCTTTTCGCAAATCACTTCTTGCCACTCGCTATAACCTCCTGACTGTGTAATTACATCGACGGTATAATCCTGATATTCCCACTCATCTGTCTGAGAAGTATCTGCTAGGTATTTAACCTTTACCTCCGGAGTATTATTTTCTACTAAACACCAGACTAGACAATCATCTGGATCTGCCGATAGACAATTTAGATCAGCTTTTTTCTTGACCCATTTTGTTCCCTTGAGCTCTTCTTGTATCACTCGTTCTGCAAACATAATTCCACTCGAGTCCTTACCTGTAAACATAGCAATAGAGTCGATAGTAACAGATTTTTGCTGATCTGGCATAAGACATTTTGCATAACATTTTCCAGGCTCATTTGGTCTATCACTATCTATGTTTTGTGTCCTTAGCGAACGCGATGTAGACAGTCGATCTGGACCACCAAAATGACACTGAAAAGCATATAAAGAACAGCAGCAAAACAAGAATAGTGTTCTGGCAATTAAATTAATTTTCATAAATCTTGTTTCTTTTATAAACCTAAAACATCGGTCCCCTGATCAAAAATAATATCAACAGGAATTCCTTTTTCCATAAGCATATCTAGATCCGCTTGTAATCGAGGACCTATCTTCCCCTTTGCTTCTACCAGTTGGCCTACTCCTACGTAATCACCGTTACCCTGCAATGTTAATATTTCTTTAGACAGAGCATTCATTGCAGATTCGAATTTATCAAAATGAACTGTGTATTTTCCACTTTTCTCATCTCTGCTAAACGCCCCCATCTCATCAAAGAAATTAAATCGGATCATGTTTGCTTTACCATGTGCCGAACTGGCACCAAATCGTACAGATCTAAAAATTCCCGCCATAAAGGTGACGTAATAATCTTTGAGATCCCCATCTATTTCTCCACTATCATGTAATTGTTTTATCATATATAAACCTAACATATCCGCTTTACCTTCTTCTAGTGCAGATGCAAATTCGCGTAAAGCTCTCCTCACAGGACCTTTACCATTTATCGTATTTTTTATTCCTAGACCATGAGCAACTTCGTGGAACATAGTATTAGAGAAAAATGCATCAAAGGTGATATGATTACGTTGCCTAGGGTCTATTAGTTCGTCCGCAATCGGCTCTAGTATTTTATCGAACTTGGCCTTCATTGCATTTTTAAGTTGTAGTCTTCTGGTTCCCTTTGCAAGTTGCACTTCCTCATCATTAGGTAAATTTATCGCGATTGTTTTACTACCAGAATTACAATCCCCAGCATAATAAACCACATCGTATGCATTGAGTTCAGTATCACTTCCTGGTGTCTCTGCTTTATAAACCGCATCAACGGGAAGTCCTTTTTGCAGGTCCGGTAAAAACGCCGCATACTTTTCCAGACGCTTGCTCCATTCCATATCCTTTATCAGGACATAAGCTTCATGAGCAGCCTTATATCCAAAGAGCTGATCCTCATAATTTTCTATCGGTCCCATCACAAAATCGATCTGATTTGTTTTCATATCTAACCATGCCATATCGCTAGGCTGATATTTATCTGTCCGTAAGGCATCAGCCCTGAGCATTAAGTAATGTTTTAGTTGATCGTTATCAGCGTAATCAGCTGCTTTTTCTAATAGAGTCGCGGCCTTTTGATGCTGATCTTTAAACTGCACATGATAAGGAATCACTTTAAGCTTACCCGCCTCATCTCTTCTGAGAATAGAATAAAGATCATCTTTCCCTGCTATTTCTGCTTGATCAAACTCTTCTTTAGTCATATCCTGAGGATAAAAATTTGCCCCCAAAGGCTTTGCACCTACCCCATCTAACCACGGCTCGTTATTACCTAATCTATCCCATGGACCGTAGTTAATCATTGCCGCTTTTTTCTCTTTTTCGGATGTTAGACTAGCAAGTAAATTTTGCTTATCTCCATACGCCTGATACCAAAAGATATCATCCATAATATCCGCCGCCTCGATCATCAGAGGAATCATTTTTTTCTGATTTTCAGATAACTTCGATATATCTGTTGTTAATTTAAAAGGAGTGTATTTAGATAATAACTGATTTGTTTTATTTGGAGCTGATTCTTTAGATCTACTATTTTCCGTTTTGTCAGCACACGAACAAAAAATCGCAGTAAAGAATAATACAACGATAGTAGATTTTAGGTATTTATACATTCTCAATAATTTAGGTTCATTAAAACGTTGCTTAAAAATAGAACTTTATTTATCGTCCACCCGTTTATTTTGTATGACTAATTTAAAAACAGCACTGGTATTAGGAGCTTCTATAAAGCCAGAAAGATACGCTAACAAGGCGATTATTATGTTGCGAGATCATGGATACCCTGTAAAGGCGATTGCCAGAAGAGATGGAACTGTAAGGGATGTAAACTTTGATACGACTTTAGTCGAATATGAAAGTATCGATACGATTACAATGTATCTAGGAGAAAAAAATCAGCAAGAATATGAAGATTATATTTTATCACTAAAACCTAATCGCATCATTTTTAATCCAGGTGCTGAGAACGCCGAGTTATACAAAAGAGCTAAAGATCATGGCATAGAAGTCGTCAATGCTTGTACTCTTGTAATGCTGAGTACCGGACAGTATTAATGTAGTTTTGTTATTATGCTTAAAGCGAATTTAAAAGTCTAATAATGACGGAAAAGTGATAAACAAACCTAACAACAGCCTGAACCAGGAGTACAGCTACTGCCTAAATCTGCAAGGTTTACAAATTGTTTCTTTTGAGGAATCCCACAATTATCTTTTGCTAGACAGTCCGTTTGCTTATTAGTTAATAAAAATCCTTCGCCATTATGAGATAAACCATATTTACCGATTGTCTCGCCCTGGTATTCTACTTCGATCGGAAGGTTGCCTATGGATAATTTTTTTTGAGATAGTTCTATAATATTTAAAAGTTTTTCTGGATGTAATCGATGGTCATAATCATCAGCTTCCCATAACTGAAAATTAGCTACTTCCTCTAGTCTTTCCGTACCTCCACAATCAATAAAGTGCTTAGTCACTTTTCCTACTTCGGTTACATGGAAATGTGCAGGTACTAGACTTCCATTTGGCAATTTAAAAGAGATTTGATTGGCTCCAGCCAAATAGTCCTTTATTTCTTCTATCGTCATGGTAGGCATTTATATTTAAGCGTACGAAGTACTATATATTTTATTGCATAAACAAATTAAGGAATTATAAAGTTTCAGAGTTACCTTCCATTATGGCTTAGTGCGATGTTTTGATTATATCCGTTGTGGTTATATCAGTTTTTTTTATTGTCAAAAAGTATTAATGCCTGATACTTCTTATTGCGTTTTAAGGGATTCCAAGTTTACTATTATTTTCTATTACTTTTAGTCTTTTTATAATAATACAAAAACATGAGTGATAATAAAACGAGATGTCAGTGGTGCCTATCCGACCAGATCTACATAGACTATCACGATAATGAGTGGGGAAAGCCGGAGTATGATGATCGCAAGCTTTTTGAAATGATCAATCTAGAGGGAGCCCAAGCAGGACTGAGCTGGATAACCATCCTCAAAAAAAGAGCAGGTTATTTAAAAGCGTTTGACAATTTCGATGCAGAGAAAATCGTAAAATACTCCGATAAAAAACTGGAAAAACTAAAACTAAATCCGGGTATCATCCGTAATAGATTAAAGATCGCTGCTGTCCGTACTAACGCAGAAGCCTATTTAAAAATTAAAGAAAGTGGGCGTTCATTTTCTGATTACATATGGGATTTTGTTGATGGAAAACCAGTTATAAATAATTTTAAAACAATGGCTGATATCCCTGCAAACACTTCTGCATCAGATCGGATGAGTAAGCAAATGAAAAAAGATGGTTTTAAATTTTTGGGAACTACGATCGCTTACGCATTTATGCAAGCAACGGGTATGGTAAATGATCATGTAACTGATTGTTATATTAGGTCCTAAGGTTTTATATTGTAGTGGCTTAGCCGTTAGACTTTTAGATATTAGAACGTAACACTACTAGAGGTTAGACTCATAGACTTAAAATTCTTAGATGTCTGGCTTTAGATATATGAGGTTTTATTCTGTCAAGTCAGATGGCTGTATCTGCCAGAAATAAGATTAAATAGGAAGCAATTATAATGGTCGGTGAAATGGATATACTTTTTATCTGTTCTGGAATCTGTCGTAAATAAATCATCCCTGTAAGCCAAAATACCAACGTAACAATTATATCCTTTATGTCAAAGGTTCCGTCCGTAATATGTAATGCTTGAAACAATTCTAAACCCAAAGCGTAGCATAGTGGTATCCATGAAAGATCGATGGACTTACGTCCAATGTTTATACTTTTTCCAAAGGTGATGATCGTGGCACTGAGAACCCACAAACCGGCTGGAAGCGAATAAATTCCAAGAGCAGAAATCGGTATTTTATTTGCAAAAAACAAAGAAAAATCTTGCCATTGTTGTTGCGTAAAAACTAAAGAAAATAAATGGTTTACTATCGTAGAGTCTGGTCTATAGAATAGGTAAATAAATAAGCCTAACAGCAAAGAAACTAAGCTTATAGTGTAAGTCAAAGTAAAGGAAGATTTTGAGGACAAGTCTTCTTTAGATTATGGTTTATAAATTCATTTCGGGTATTTCCCCATTGATTATTAGCTCTCCTTCTGTAGCGTTTTTAATTTCTTCTACCGACACTCCGGGTGCTCTTTCTAACAGATGGAATGCTCCATTTTTTACCTCTAGAAAAGCTAAATTAGTTACCACCCTAGTCACACAGCCTACACCTGTTAGGGGAAGCGAACAAGCCTTTAATAATTTAGAAGCACCTTTTTTATTAGTGTGCATCATCGCCACTATAATATTATCTGCAGACGCTACCAGATCCATGGCTCCACCCATTCCTTTTACCATACGACCTGGTATTTTCCAGTTTGCTATATCTCCATTCTGTGCGACCTCCATAGCTCCTAAAACGGTTAGTTGTATGTGCTTTCCTCTTATCATTGCAAAGCTGGTCGCCGAGTCAAAATATACCGCCCCAGGCATCGCGGTAATAGTTTGTTTTCCAGCATTGATCAGGTCAGCATCTTCTTCTCCTTCATAAGGAAAAGGTCCCATCCCTAATATTCCATTCTCCGACTGGAATTCTACATCTATGCCATCAGGAATATGATTAGCAACTAGTGTCGGAATTCCGATTCCTAGATTAACATACCATCCATTTTGTAATTCCTGAGCTATTCTTTGTGCTATCTGATCTTTGCTTAACATTTCTTAGATTTCTATTTTAATAAAAATGACATCTGTCTAACCTATACTCTTGGACGAGTAGTTACTCTCTCTATTCTTTTCTCGTATCCACTACCTTGGAAAATACGCTGAACAAATACTCCCGGTGTATGTATCTGGTTAGGATCTAATTCGCCGACAGGCACTAATTCTTCCACTTCTGCAACTGTAATTTTACCAGCCATCGCCATCATAGGATTAAAATTTTTAGATGTGGCTTTATAGATAAGATTACCCGCAGTATCTCCTCTCCAAGCTTTTACAAATGCAAAATCTGCATGTAAGGCCATTTCTAATATATGTGGTTTCCCATCAAAATTTCTAACCTCTTTGCCTTCTGCGATCTCTGTTCCATAACCCGCTGGAGTAAAAAATGCAGGTATTCCTGCACCACCTGCTCGGCACCTCTCAGCCAGAGATCCTTGTGGAATTAGATCTACTTCTAGTTCGCCTGAGAGCATCTGCCTTTCAAACTCATCATTTTCTCCTACATAGGAAGAGATCATTTTTTTAATTTGTTTTTTCTGTAATAATAACCCTAATCCAAAATCATCAACCCCTGCATTATTAGAGATACATGTCAGACCTGTAATCCCTCTTTTTACCATCTCAGATATGGCATTTTCAGGAATACCGCATAACCCAAAACCACCCACCATAAAAGTCATTCCATCTGCTACTCCCGTAAGTGCTTCCTGTGGACCTGCCACTACTTTATTTAAAGCCATTTTTATATTTTATTTAGTTACCGACTTAAAAAAAACATTTAGCCAGCGAATCCTACAAAAGTATAAATCTTCTGATTAATAAACGATACTCCATCTTTAGTCGTCCGATATCAAGATCGTAATACACTGTTTCCCTCTATCTATTATAGTTTAAAATCTTGATCACCTTTACCCACATGGTCAGTTTAACACTTCCAATGAATAAAAATAGTTGCGTATTTTTAATGATATATCAACTTATTAAAAAAATATAACAATGAATAATACACATCATTATGGAGCCCTTATACTCCGAATTATAGGAGGCGGTTTAATGCTCGTCCATGGCATTCCTAAATTAATGAAACTAGTAGGCGGTGATTTTACTTTTGCAAACCCTATCGGTATAGGACCAGAGGCATCGTTAATACTTACAGTTTTTGCTGAGTTTATATGTGCCCTTTTTGTGTTAGTAGGATTCCGTACCAGGCTAACCACCATCCCTTTAATGGTCACAATGATCGTAGCGGCTTTTGTGGTCCATGCAGGTGATCCTTTCCAAAAAAAGGAAATGGCTATCTTATATTTTGGGATTTACTTAGCTACTTTCTTTATGGGCAGTGGTAAATATTCGTTGGATAATTTCTTAGATAGTAAATCATAAGTATTACTTTCGTTTAGATAAAATTTAAATATGAAGAACTTAATATACAGTCTAGGGTTTTTAACGATACTTGCGCTGGTGAGTTGTGAGGGTAAACCACAGAGACCTGATTCTGTGCTTAATGAGTCACAGCAAAATTATTCTGGTAATGACCTTAGTACCACTACAGCAACACCACCCACTACTCCACCTGCCGAACCTGCGCAAAATGCAGAAGGAGTATGGCATTACACATGTAATAACGGATGTGCTGGAGGAGCAGGATCAGCAGTAGCATGTGCATCATGTGGTAGTACGCTTGCTCATAATCAGGCTTACCATAGTGGAGCTAATACACCTACACCTCCTAAAGTAATACCACAAGCTAAACCAGGTGAGGTTACTCCGGGAAGTAAAATTACTTTTGACCCTTCTAATCCAGGAAGTGCTACAACAACATCTCCAGGAAATGTGACGATACCACCACCTACAAGTCTTCCTAAAACTCCAGAGCCTGCCCAAAACGCAAGTGGCGTATGGCATTACACTTGTAGTAATGGATGTGCTGGAGGAGCTGGATCAGCAGCAGCATGCGGATCATGCGGAACTACTCTTGTACATAACCAGGCTTATCATAATAAATAGGTTTATAGATATTAGTCTGAGTCATTAAAGAAAAACAAAATACCCTTGCTTTTGGCTTGGGTATTTTTTTATGTTTTGCTCTAATGTGCAAACTGTGAATTATAGAATTTTGGAACTTTAGGATTTAGAGGATTTTACCTTTCTGAAATGCATCAATGGTATGATTGTAAGTAGATCTTACATGCTAAAAAATGATGATGATGCTTGGATAAATAAATCCCATGCACCTTTATATGCTATGTCGTTTATACCTCAAAACTTTAACACCCTTGATTCGTTTATTTTTGATCCTTAAACCGTTAATTATTTAAACTCCAGTCATATTCCTTAAAAGAAACTTCTTTTACTTCCTGACCGCTGTATTTAGCAATATACTTTTTGACGTCTCCAAAATCTTCCTTATACCAATCAAATATTTTTGAAATCTGAGCATTGCCATTTTGGATGCTATTGTATGCATTATTAGTAATAAAGGCTTTAGTAGCATTTTCTAAATCCGCTTCTAAAGAACTGGCATTCCATGCTTTATTCATTAGAGGGGGACATGATTTTGCAGCACAATTTACAGCAAAGTGTATCCGTGGTTCGTTAAATGTAGGTCGTATGATTTCGTTTTCTATCTGATTTAGAGAGTACTTTGTTCCTTTGATATTTATCCACTTTTTATCCCAAGGTTTACCGCCATCTAAGTCTGTAATACTCTTAATCGGATAATTATCAACGATAAGCTTAATGGTATAAGCGTTATAAACATTTATCCAATAAACTAGTTTTTCGTCCTTGCTCGCAGAGGTCCCTGGTTTATTATTACTTACTAAGGCAAGATAATTTTCTAGACGGTCCTGATCTCCTTTTATTCCTTTGTAATCTACTTTACCACTTGAAGAAACATGTGTCTTTAATAGTTTATCTAATTCTGTATGCATATCCATGCCTGATTCTTCTGGAGGATCGTCAGCAGTTTTTTCTTGGAGATCCTTATCTGTTGGAATATTTTCTTTTTGGCTCTGGACAGTGCTTTTAACAGAATTAGTATTGGTTTTTACTACCTCAATTTTTTCTTCCAACACACTTTGAGAGGCGGATGAAGAATTACTATTCTCTAGTTGCATAGATTTAGTATCTCTTATCTCATTGTTATTTTTCACATCTTTTTCTTCCTTTGGCTTATGCTCTTTTACGTCTTCCTTTACATCTTTTATTTTATCCTTAATGGAATTATCTTTTTCTACTATAATATTATTTCCTTTTACAGATAATTTTTCAATTGAGCTATTTACTGGAGAATCATTAGTAAGTTCTGCATCTTTTGCGGCATTAACCTGATCTATTTTTATGTTTTCTGATTCTTTGGTATTAGCCTCAGTTTTTTCTGAACTAGGACTTATGCTAACTGATTTTACAGTTTCTCCTTTACAGGAATAGCACATCAGCAAACAAGCAAAAATGAGGTAGGCTGCAAATTTATTTTGATTTGATTTAAGTGTCATAATTATTCTTGATTTTAAAAGATTTACAGAAGTTGTCTTTTAATTTAATTATTCATTGGCGGAAGCCAAACTCCATTTTTAAAATTTCTGATCTAATCTAAAGGAAAAACTACGTGGTGGTTGTAACTCTGCCGGACGCACGGTATACTCATTATTTAATAAATTATCGATTAGGAAAGAAATTTTTGTATTCTTCCATTTATAAGACGTTCGTAAATTTAAAACGGTATATCCTTTATTATTAATAGTTCTATATTCTTGTGCTCCGGGAATCTGTTGTTCTAAAATCTTATCTATATTAATCATGTGACTTGCTCCTAACATCGCTATACCTAGAGATAAATTATTTCTATAAGTGGCCTCAACATCCATTTTAAATAAATGCTTTGTCCTATATTTTAAAACATTAGTAGAATCACTGTCTGATAATGTATTTGTGATCTTCCCGTTATTTTCAAAATTCCTGTAAATAGGGTTTGTAAAAGTATATCCACCGAAAGCAAAAACAGAAATATCTTTAACATCAAATTTTCCAGAGACAGATAAATCGATTCCAGAAATCTCAGTATTACCAACATTTTGCGACTGAAATCCAAATACACCTGGCAAAGCAACAAAGGTGAATTCTAGCATATCATTATATCGTTGCAGAAAAACAGCGGCATCCAAAAACACCTTAATTCCAGAAAAACTGATACCTTGCTTTATACCGATCTCGGAGGACCACCCTGTCTCAGGTTTGAGTACCGGATTTGCGATTATCGAAAAACTTCCAAACTGGGTACTTATAAATCGTTCCACTATGGTAGGATAACGATAGCCCTGGCCATAGGACAACCGCAAAAAAGTAAAGTCTTTTAATTGATAATTTAATCCGGCTTTATAGATCATCTGCCCATCATCTATGGCATCATCATTTACGATAAAGCCATTTACAGCTGTACTGTCTGGTAAGGTTAAATTATTAAATTCATACCTGGCCCCTAACGACAAATTTAGTTTTCCAAAAAACTTTTTATCAAATTGGGTGTACGCACTTAGGTTCTGATTTTTAAATTTAGAATTACTAAACAATTGCGAGTCGGTAATTAAAAACTGATTAACTAAACCGGCCGTCATTTTTAGATCAATGTTAGTAAAATTACGCTGGAACTGATATTCAGTATAATAATTACGGGAAGCATTTCCTTGATTATTGTTGTTATCATTATTTACATAAAAGTAACGTGACTGCAGTTTATGTCTATTATTTGCACGATCAAAATATGTTATAACGGGATCTAGTATGTATCGTGTTCTGATTCCTTTGGATACAGTTCCGGCTAACGGAGATAGCAATTCCTCTGTTCCGTTCCACATAAAAAAGTCACTGTTATCACCTCGGTTATACATTCCATTTAGACTTATAGCAAGGCGATCCGTGATTCTATATTTAGTAGAAAATCCTAACCTATTACGATTAGTATAAGTAGAATCTGCAAATGAATCCGCACTGTATCTATTTCCATGAACGACTAGATCTATATCCTTTCCTATTTTACGACGATGGACACCGCTGATAAAATAGTTGTTCCCTGCATCTCTATTTTTTAAACTTTCTCTGGTAAAATTATCATACATTGTATATCCTGTGGCCAGTTCCGTGACCGGTTTTTCTGTAGCGTATTGCGTAAAAATATTTATGATTCCATTAAGAGCTGCGGAACCATATGCAGCGGAAGCAGACCCTTTTAATATCTCTACTTGCCCTATATTCTCTACAGGCATATCTCCAAAATTAGAAGTCCCCGCATCAGGCTGGAGAATGGGCATATCATTTAATAATAGCATTACCCTACTTCCGGCTCCAAAAGAATAACCAGAACCTCCTCTTATATTTGCCTGTCCATCTAGCATTTGTACTCCGGGCATTTTTTCTAAAACCTGATCGACATTTGTAGTATTTATATTAGCGATAAGCTCTGGCTTAATAACTTCAATACTGA
The DNA here is from genome assembly GCA_938015805.1 of uncultured Saprospiraceae bacterium. Taxonomy (GTDB): domain Bacteria; phylum Bacteroidota; class Bacteroidia; order Chitinophagales; family Saprospiraceae; genus JAHDHU01. The sequence goes on from CALLXF010000109.1 coordinate 16,470, forward strand.
CTGTCGATTCTGTCTGTCTTTGCTCAAAGCGAGAACCTGTAAAGGTCAGTGTCTCCAGCAGGTTACTAGACGGTTGTAACCGAATGATAAATGTAGTTTCCGATTGTAAATCGATAGTCATATCCGTATATCCTAGGTAACTGACCATCAGGGATGTGGACTCAGGAGAAGTACTAAAAGAAAAATTACCGTTATAATCTGTGGTCGTACTTACTGTTCCATCGGTAATAAGTGCGGCGATCAGTGCTTCTCCAGTAGTATCATCTACGACCTGACCCGTAATATTACGTTGTGCATTTCCGTACTGTATAAATAGGAAAAGTAAGATTATAGTTACTTTGATTTTATCCATCTGTTTTACGATCTTATAAGTATGGATAATGTATAACAAAATTATAGATTATCATAATGGGCAGACGTTATAATACTATTAGATCGGTGATGGGCGAAATGATTTATCAGAAGGGCCTCCTTGTTTCTTATTAGACAAAGCAGGATTTTATTAATTAGAAAGCCCCAGATCTCTCTGGATTAAAAAAAGATCACTTAAATACTTTTAATTAAAAGCCTTTATATAATCCTTTTTTGCAGTTACAAGAGTTATCGCAATTTTGGCAAAATGACTTCTTTAAACGTTTTCCATTCGCGATAAGCGTAAAACAAAAGCTTA
>CALLXF010000110.1 GCA_938015805.1 uncultured Saprospiraceae bacterium
AGAAAGAAATTTTTATTCCAGAGATAGTTTTATATCCTAATCCTACTGCTGATAGATTATACATAGATGTAGCTGATTATGAAATAGGAGGTGTATCGATAGCAGACGTAAATGGTAAAGAGGTTATAAATGATTATCAAAACAGATCAGGAAATTTAGATGTCTCTTTATTAAATAGCGGAACGTACTTTATTACAGTTGCTTTGAAGGATGGAAAAACATTTACAAAATCATTTGTAAAAATGTAGGATAGTTCTTTTTTTATTAGAATAAAACCTATACCTGCTAATAAAGGTGATTCTATTTAAATAATCTTGAAGACATCTGCCGATGGTCAACAAGTAAAAAGAAGAAGTAAGAAAATTCAAAATGCGAATTTTAAGACAGGGTGAGTTAACAACATCCAGATCATGGATATCTAGCACATCTTAAAAATCGTGTAAAAGACTGTAGAGATTAAGGAAGTAATATAACTCCGTCAGCCATAAACTTTAGTTCCTCGATAGGTTCTGTGATCGCCGCGATTTCTTCAGCAGATTTTCCTTCATCTTCTGCGTAGTGTCTTAGTTCGTCCACAGGAGTTACTTCTCTGTAAGCCTTACCTCTTAGAGTTACTTTTTTACCCTCACAGTCTAGAGGTAAAAAGAATCCGTAGTCTTTAAACTTAACAAACATTTTTTGCCCATCAGGATCCTTGTCAGAGATGATATTTGCCCAGCACCCTTTTACCTGGCATACAGAGGCTACTGTTCCTGTTACTTTGGTTTCTAGAGAGTCGACGGAGGATAATTTATTAAGAAGATCATCGTAGGAGATTGCATCATCATTTGTGATCTCCGCTCCAAAATATTTATAGCCTGCCGTATCGATTTTGGTAGGTTGTGCATTCTGCTTACAAGCCATAAAACTTAAGCTGAGGCAAACAAATAAGAAAGATAAATTCTTCATTAATAATTATTTATAAAAGATTATATAATAAATGATAGTTATACAAAGTTATAAAGGTCATCTTACTTAAAAGACTTAAATTTCATAAATATGAAGCAGCATTACTCAAGAAATCTATTTTTTTCACTTTTGAAAAATGCTAGTTATGAAATTTATAATGCAGTCTTTAATACTTCTTATATGCCCGACCTTTCTTACAGCTCAATGTGTAACCGGTAATTGCTTAGACGGGAAAGGTAAATATAAATTCGAAAATGGATCGATCTATTCTGGACAGTTTAGTGATGGAAAACTAAACGGTAAAGGTACAATGCGTTATCACTCCGGTGATATTTACACTGGTATGTGGGAGGATAACAAAAAAAATGGTGGAGGTAAGTTTGAGAGATCTAACGGCAATATCTACGAAGGCCAATTTGTTAATGGAAAATTAAACGGTAAAGGAAGATTACTTTATAAATCAAAGGACAGATATGTAGGTACATTTATAGATAACGTACCTAATGGTAAAGGAAAGATCTATTTTAAAAATGGCAATAAGTATGAGGGTGATGTGGTCTCAGGAAAAATGCATGGAGAAGGAAGTATGATTTATAAAAATGGAAATTTTTATAAAGGAGCATGGAATCAGAACAAAAAACATGGAAATGGTTTTTTCCAGTTTGCCTCTGGTAAGCACGTAGAGGGAGTATGGGTAGATGGTAAAAGAGATAAAACCAAAAAGGCTATCAAAAAAGAAGAAGACACCTTTGGGGCGGTAAAATTTAAAGCACTTAAAGACTGTACAAGACAATACTGCAATAACGAAGATGGTGTTTTTTCTTACTCTGATGGAACGAGATATATAGGCCCATTTAAAAATGGCGGGCCTAATGGAGATGGAAGAGTAGAATATGCAAATGGAGATGTTTATGAGGGCGGTTGGAAGCATCATTTACCAGATGGCTATGGTGTAATGAAATTTAAAAACGGGTATACCTATGCGACAGTATGGACTAACGGTGTGGCGGGTGAGATGATGAGTAATAATGTAAATTCTATTGCAAAAGAAAACTACATGCCGATCCAGAATTCGGACGAAGTAAAAATATGGGCTATGGTCATAGGGATAAGTTCCTATAATCATATGCCGACCTTACGTTTTACAGATGATGATGCTTACCAGTTCTATGCTTTTCTAAAAAGTCCAGAAGGGGGAGCAGTCCCAGATGATCAGATATCTATACTAATTGATGAGGATGCAAGTAAAAACAAAATCCTGACGAGTATGGAGACATTATTTAAAAAAGCAGATGATAACGATGTCGTACTAATGTACTTTTCTGGGCATGGGTTAGATGGATCTTTTGTTCCTAATGATTTTGATGGGTATAATAATGCTATAGCTCATCAGGATATTTTAACCTTATTTGAGAACAGTAATGCAAAACATAAAATTTGTATTGCTGATGCTTGTCACTCGGGTAGTCTGATGGCCTCGAGAAGTATGACCAGCGATCTAGAAAATTATTATGATAGTTTTGATAAATCATCGTCAGGAACAGCACTCATATTATCGTCTAAAAAGGAAGAGGTTTCTTTAGAGTATAAAGGCTTACGCCAAGGTGTTTTTAGTCATTTTCTGATCAGAGGCCTAAAAGGAGAGGCAAATCAAAATCAGGATAAAATGGTTTCTGTGGAGGAATTATATAATTTCGTTTCCACGAATGTTTCTAGTTATACTAACCAGATGCAAAATCCTACGATCGCTGGAGATTTTAGTCCATCGACACCGATTGCAATGATTAGATAGGTCATATGAGCTAACTATATGATTTACAGCGTATTTTTATCACACACTTTGTTTTAGAAGGCTTGTTTTTTTCAAAGATTAAGCTATCTTTGCAGTCCTTTTGAAGAAAAGGATATTAAATAACATAACTTTTAATTTACTAAATGCGTAATTACGAAGTAACGTTCATCGTCGATCCCGTACTGTCAGGCGATGAAATTAAAAAGACAGCAAAGGCCTATAACGACATGCTCGTTAATGAGGGATGTTCTATCACTCATGTTGAGGACCTTGGCCTTAGACAATTAGCTTATCCTATCAACAAGAAAAGCTCGGGAATTTATTATTGTATCGAATTCGAATCGGAAACTGGAGCTTTCTTATCTCAGGTAGAACTTGCCTTTAGAAGAGACGAAAGAATCATGAGATTCTTATCTGTAAAACTCGATAAGTATGGAGTTAAATACAATAAAGATAAACGAGACGGAAAAATCGGCAAAAGCCGTAAAACCGTAGAGCGTGAGAAGGAAAAAGAGAAAGAAGAGTTAAAACGAACCTCTGTACCTAGAAGTTCTGCATCTAAGGCGGAAACACCAGCAGTAGCTAAAGAAACTCCAGCACCTGCAATAGCAGCAACTCCTGCTCCTACTGAGACAGTGGCAGTTAAGGCGGAAGCTCCAGCAGCAACACCAGCTCCAGTAGCCGTTACAGAAACAGTAACAGTAAAAGCTACCGGTGATACAGTAGATCTTACAAAGATTGAAGGTATCGGACCTAAAGCTGCAGAAGCTTTAGTAGCTGCAGGAATTGTAAGTTACACCCATCTTAAACTAAAGTCTGCAGATGAGATCAAAGGGATCTTAGACAAAGCAGATGGCAATTTTGGAATGATGGATCCTACGACTTGGTCAAAGCAAGCAGAATATGCTGCTAACGGAGAATGGGATGCATTAAAAAAATGGCAAGATGAGTTAGATGGTGGTAAAGTTGTAGCCTCAGAAGAGGAATAATTCTTTAAATCTTAAAAAGTAAAAAATGGCAAGTAGAGACGATATAAAGTTCTTAAGTAATCCTAACATCGGTGGTGCTGCAAAAAAGTACTGTAGATTTAAAAAATTCGGGATTAGACATATTGATTATAAAGACCCTGATTTCTTATTACAATTTGTAAACGAGCAAGGAAAATTACTTCCTCGTAGAATCACTGGTAATTCATTAAAATATCAAAAGAAAGTTGCAGTAGCAGTAAAAAGAGCAAGACACCTTGCAATGATGCCTTACGTAACTGACTTATTAAAATAAACCTTAACCGACTATGGATATAATATTATTAAAAGACTTAGACAAAGTAGGTTATAAACATGATATCGTAAAAGTTAAAAACGGTTACGGTAGAAACTACTTAATCCCTCAAGGTATTGGCGTAATTGCAAATGCTACAAATAGAGGAAAACTAGATACACTAATCGCAGAAGAAGATGCCAAAGAAGCGGCAAGAGTAGACGAGTATAAAGAAATGGTAACTGCTTTAGAAGGTAAATCTGTTAAGATCGGCGTAAAAGCAGGTACATCAGGTAAGATTTTTGGAAGTGTAACTAATGTACAACTGGCAGCTGCTATCCAAGACCAACTGGGTATGGAAGTTCACCGTAAAAAAATCAATATGGAGGAATGGCCTAAAGAACTAGGTTCATTTACTGCAAACATTGATTTCCACGCGGACGTAAAAGCAACTATCGATTTTGAATTAATACAAGAGTAATAGAAATATTCTCTTTACGAATAATGTGAGGAATAGCGAGTAATCGTTATTCCTTTTTTTTTAATTTTCTGATTATAGATAATCCTCAAGCCTAAATTCAAACCCAAATTTTCTCGCTGTAATTTCGATAGAATCTAGACCAACTTCAATTCTTCTTTTGTTTACATTTCTTGGATCTTTAATTTTATGGAAAGAGTGGGGAGGAGCTATCTGCGTTCCATATATTTGAGGAAAACCGTTATTCATCAACAAACGATCTTGCATTTTTGCTAGAAGACTAGGTTCCAATAAATTTAAATGGACCATCTGCTCAAATCTGGATAATAGAAAGCCATTTTTTCTGATTCTCCATGTTGTATAATATACCATAAAGCTGTAATCTCATCTTTTGTTTTAGGCCATTTACATTTATCGATTAGTGAGAATATGGTGTCTCTATTAAGTTTATCTATCGCTATACCATTAATAGAAATACTTCCATTACGGATATCTTGATCTCTTTTAAATGCCCGTTTATAAAGATGTTTAGCATCAGAGCAATCGATAGTTACATAATCTATATCCTGAAAAGGATTATATTGGAGTTCCCTAGTTCTTATTTCATGCATTACATTACTATCTGTTAAGGGAACTAGTCTAATTTGAGTAATCTCGCCTTGTAAATCTCGATAAAAATGACGTGCCATTTTACCTTGATTTAACAAAAGCCTTAAAGAATCAGTAAGTATGATTCCGTATTGGTCGACATAATCTATTTTCAGAAAATTCACTTTTCTTTCTTTCAACAATTCGATTATTTCTGCATCAGGAACTTTAGTATATTCCTTAAAATCTTTACATCCACTGATTACGATAAATACAAAGATTAATATTGAGGCTATATTTTTCATGAATAAGAAACTTTCTGAGCAGAATAAATATATATATATATATAAATTGATGTTTAATTTAAGAACAAATGAGTTCAATTATAAAGAGGAGATGGCTGAAAAAACTACTTGACACTGTAAGGTAAATTAACTATAAACATGTCAAGTCTTCAGCTCTCTATTGATACTGGATTAAGCCTTGTTGCTTTAGAGAGATGATCAAGAAGGGGATCACGTATAGTACACTTTATAAAATTTAACAATCGATTATGAATAAATCACGTATTTGTAATTAAATAATGAAGTAATAAATAATGGATTTTTGGAGTCTGTAATTCTCAGATCAAAAATCACAAGCCGCCCCATGTTGATCTAACCAGTCTTCCTTCTCCTTATAACTAGGCATTACTTTTTCCACCAAGTCCCAGAATCTTTTAGAATGATTCATCTCAGTTAGGTGAGCTAGTTCGTGGACGATGACATAGTCGATCACCTGAGTAGGGGTTAGCAATAAGCGAGTGGAAAAATTTAGATTGGAGGCAGAGGAGCAGCTTCCCCAGTTGCTTTGATTATATTTTAGTCGGACCGTTTCAAAATTTTTCTGGTAAGAGGCGTCATTTATGCGACGTACTCTTTCCGTAATTTTAGGTAAAAAATACTGCCCAAATAATCGACTCTGCAGTTTTTTTATTACGTCTTTTTCCTGGAATGCCGAGAGCTGATTTGATAGGGTGAGATATAGATTTTGGCCTTTGATTTTTCCAGAGTTAGTTTTACGCTCTGATCTTTCTACGTGTATATAGAAAGTTTCTCCGTACACCTTTTTTTCAAAATGATCAGGGTAAGCCTCGTTCCTAAAACGTACAAATGCAGGCGGATTTTTTGCAATCGTTTTTTGTATCCAATCTTTGGCTTTAGCAATTTCTTTTTCGATGAGTATCGATGGCATAACTTGAGGAACTCTGAGGTAAGCTCCTTTTCTTGCTAACGAGACACGTACCGTACGCCGCCATTCTTTTACCAGTTCGATCGGGATACTGTAATTATTATATTCAAAAAGAAATTTAGCTTTTTTAGCCATGTTGCTTTTCAAAGTTTTGCATCACATCGACCAGTACTTGTACACTTTCTATGGGCAAAGCATTATAAGTAGATGCTCTATATCCACCTACAGATCTGTGACCTTTAATACCGACACATTTTGCGTCTTTGGCGGCAGCCTCGAAAGCTTCTGCTTTAGACTCATCATGCAATAGAAAACAGACATTCATTTTACTACGATCTTCAACAGCGGTCGTACCGTAAAACATTGGGTTACGGTCTATCTCACCGTAAAGTAAATCGGCTTTGGCCTGGTTTCTTTCTTGCATTACTTTTACACCACCCATTTTTTTAATCCATCGTAGCGTCAGTAGGCTTACATAAATCGGATAAACAGGAGGAGTGTTAAAAGTAGAATCCTTTTTTACATGAGTCATGTAATTAAGCATACTCGGGATCTTACGCTCTACTTTTTCGAGTATATCTTTTTTAACAATTACGAGTGTAACACCCGCTGGACCTAAGTTTTTCTGAGCTCCTGCATAAACAAGATCAAAGGATGTAATATCAAAAGGTCGACTAAAAATATCTGAAGACATATCGATAACCATTCTTACAGGACAGTCAGCAAAAGATTGCATCTGCGTTCCATAGATAGTGTTATTACTAGTAATGTGCAGGTATTTTAAATCTGTAGGAACTTCGTAATTTTTAGGAATGTAGTTAAAGTTTTTATCTTCCGAACTGGCTATAACTTTTACATTCCCAAATAGCTTAGCTTCTTTTATGGCCTTAGTAGACCATGTACCGGTATCGACATATCCAGCAGTTTCGTTTTCGTTTAGTAGATTCATCGGAACCATATAAAACTGACTACTGGCACCTCCTGTTAAGAAAAGTACTTTATAATCATCCGGGATATTTAATAACTCATGAATAAGTGCTTCTGTCTCTTCAAATATAGCTGTCAGTGGTTTAGAGCGATGAGACATTTCTAATATAGAAAGCCCATGATCCTGATATCTCCATGCTGACTCACTAGCTTCTTTTAATACTTCTTGTGGTAAGATTGCTGGTCCTGCAAAAAAATTATGAACACTCATTTAAAGTAAGATTATATGATAAAAAAATTGAAAGTATAAAGATACTAATGCAATGTAGATATGCTTTAGATTGAACTTAATTATTCGACTATAAATAATGAAATTTAAAAGAAAAAAGTACGGAGGAAAATAAAATAATTAGTTTCTTCTAATTGACTAAATACTTTAGGGATGTTAGTCAATATCGTCAAATGAGAAAGTTTACTCCTCTTGATTAAAGTCAAAGAACCGATTTAATATCTTTTATAGAGATTTATTAATTTTTTTTGTCTCCATTCACGTAAAGCGTGAAAGATAAAAACATAATTACCAGTTTTCCGTTATACCTTTATACTATGAATAAAAAATTGCAGTTAGAAATACTGTGGCTTTTAGGAACTATTATACTCGCCTCTCTCGTTTTACTTCCGATCTATCAGAATGAAAAAGGATTTGAATTTTATGGTTATAACATCGGCTTTATAATCGTATTCGTCACCTTTGTGAGGTATATTTTTCTTCTCAAGTACAGTTTTTTGGAAAGACAAAAGTGGCCAAAAGGAATTCTTTTTTTTCTATGCATTCCGATATTTTTTTTGCTACTCGAGGGACTTTTTACATTCCAGACTTTTCTCGATGAGCATGGGATGACAGAGATTTACGATCATCTAAGTTTTCAAAGGCAAAAAAACCTAGCTACTTACACCCGTAATGAAATGATATTTTTTGGGGTAAGTAGTCTCATGGTTACGGTGATATTACCGATCAGATTACTCATCTCTTATTGGAGAGATATAAACATAAAATAATGAGTCAGATAAAAGAATTTAATGACTACAGAAAGAGAATGAACGATGTCATTCTAGAAAAAGATAATAAAGTTTTAAAACGATTTTTTAGTCTAGATAATCAGACTTACACAGAGGGTGCTCTCGATGTAAAAACTAAAGAATTACTAGGTCTAGTAGCATCCATGGTATTACGATGTGATGATTGTATAAAGTATCACTTAGGTACAGCCCATGAGTTAGGCACGACTACAGAAGAAGTATATGAGGTGTTTTCTATTGCAAATTTAGTAGGAGGATCGATATGTATTCCACATACTAGAAGAGGAGCAGAATATTGGGAAGAATTAGAAAACGAAAAAAATAATGAAGAGTAGAAAAAATAAAAACAAACAATTAAATCCTGAGAAATTACAATCTGTAATTTACAGGACGCTTGTAAATAATCCTAAAAAAAGGATGAATGCAAAGCAGATCATCATGAAACAGAAGCTGGGGAATTCTTACGCTTCCGCGAATGAGGCTCTCAAAATATTAGAGCAACAAAATAAAATTATCCATGTAAAAGATGGACGGTACAGAATAAATAAAGAAGTTTTGGCGAAAGCCAATAAAGAAAAAGCTGCAAAAAATAAAGAGTCGCAAATTAGCAACTCCAAATCATCTAAGAATAAAGGTGAAAATCGTACCTCCTCCAGAAGATCTAAAAACACCATGCAAGGTACTGTGGATCTTACTAGATCCGGTGCAGGATATATTATGGTCGATGAGCTAGATGACGATATCTATGTTCCAGAGAAGTATATGAATGGAGCTTTCCATGGTGATGTCGTAAAAGTAAGCGTAAACACTAGTGGACGTCGTAGAAAACCAGAAGGTAAAGTAGTAGATGTTATAAAGCGAAGTACAAAAAAACTAATAGGAAAAATAAGTATCCAGAAAAAATTTGCTGTAGTCCATAACGAAAATGCTCGACTACCTGGCGATATAAATATTTCTACAAAAAATCTTAAAGGAGCAGAAGATGGAGATAATGTATTAGTAGAAATAACGGACTGGGGTACCGGCCAGAATAAAGAGATTTGGGGAAAGGTCATTAAGCTACTTGCCGATAATTCTGACTCTGATGTAGCGATGCAAGCTATTCTTCTGGGACAAGGTTTTGAAATCGATTTCCCAGCAGAGGTTATAGAGGAGACTGCATCGATGTCTGAGGAGATCACTGAGGATGAGGAAGCTAAAAGAAGAGACTTTAGAAAAGTAACTACTGTCACGATAGATCCAGATACGGCCAGAGATTTTGATGATGCACTTTCGATCCAGAAGCTAGATAACGGAAATATAGAAATAGGAATACATATCGCCGATGTAACGCATTATGTAAAACCTAAAACAGCCTTGGACAAAGAAGCATATAACCGATCGACATCGGTGTATCTAGTGGATCGAGTATGTCCGATGCTTCCAGAAAAATTATCAAATCATCTTTGTTCGCTTGTCCCGCATGTAGATAGATATACTTTCTCCGCTGTATTCCAATTTGATGAAAAGTACAAGGTGGTAAACAAATGGTTTGGAAAAGCCATTATCCATTCTGATAGACGATTTTCTTATGAGGAAGCACAGGAGAGATTAGAATCTGGAGAAGGAGATTTTGCAGATGAGCTCAGAGAAATGAATAAAATCGCTCTTAAACTCAGAAAAGAGAAATTTAAAAATGGGGCTATCGCTTTTGAGTCCGATGAGATAAAATTTAAACTTGATGAAAATGCAAAACCAATCGGTCTTTATGTAAAGCAGCGTAAAGATGCTCATATGCTTGTAGAGGATTTTATGTTACTAGCAAATAAGCAAGTTGCATTATACATAGCAAAAAAACCAGGTGCTGAAGTACCCTATGTTTATAGAATTCATGACGAACCAAATCAAGAAAAACTTCAGGAGTTTGCCTTGTTTGCAAAAGAGCTAGGGGTGAAAATGAAAGTAGATACACCAGATCAGGTTTCTAAATCTTTTAATACTCTGGCTAAAAAAGCTAAGGAAAACGAACAGTTAAAAATGCTAGAACCTCTGGCGATACGGACGATGGCAAAAGCGGTTTACTCTACAGAGAATATCGGGCATTACGGATTAGCTTTTGAGTATTATGCTCACTTTACTTCGCCGATTAGGAGATATGCTGATGTACTGGTGCATAGAATTCTGGAACAAAACCTAGAAGAGGCGACTAGATTTAATAAAGAAAAACTTGAGGCTAAGTGTAAATATATTTCTTTACAAGAGCGTAAAGCAAATATCGCAGAGCGGGACTCTATAAAGTATAAGCAAGTAGAATATCTACTGGATCGAGTAGGAGAAGATTTTGAAGCTAGAGTGTCGGGTATTATAGACCGTGGAATTTTTGTGCAGTTAGTAGAATCTAGAGCAGAGTCCATGATCTCTTTTACAGAGCTCGGAGACTATTTTGTAATAGATGAGAACCGTATGAAAGCAAAGTCTAGCAAAACAGGCAAAACATATACTATGGGAGATACCTTAAAAGTAAAACTTGTAAAAGCCGATCTAGAAAGTAGTAAAATCGATGTAGATATAGTATAGGATTAAGAAGCTTAATAGAATAAAAAAGAAATGCAACTCCAGTTTCCTGAGAGTTGCATTTTAACTTTTAAGCGGGCTAGAAATAATATTATTATTCTACCACTACTATTTTCTTTTTAACACTCACGCCTTCTTTCTCTACATTTACAAAATACATTCCTGGTGCTAAACCATCTGCTTGTAAATTCTGGGTTCCACTTCTAGTACTGTACGTTTTTACTAAAGCTCCCTTGTCATTTACTAGCGTCACTTTTGCACCTTCTAGTTCATCAGGTAATTCTAGTGTAAAATCTCCATTTCCTCTGATCGGATTAGGATAAACTTTAACAGCAGTTACGTCATAGGTTTCGATGGTCTCCATTTTATTAAAACCATCCATCTGTATCTGAGATGCCATTTTTCCGATTTGCTCTAGGTCCATATTTCCAGTAAGTGAGAATACTAGAAAACCATTTTCTGGGGTTCCGATCCCTACGATCTCATGAACGATATCATTAGACTCATCGATATATAAGGCAAAATTTCCTTCTTCTGATCTGATTTTTACTAACTCTTCAAAATCTTCATCTATGTAACTTAGACCATTTTTGTAAGCTGCTTTAGGATCATCGATTTCTTTCATCATCACTAAAACAAATTCGTTAATGGAAGAAGCAAAATTTGCAAGTTCATCCATATCTTCATTTCCTGTTTCGGTAAAGTGTTTTGCATACCCAAACATTTTGCCAGTAACATTGACTACCGTTGCATTTTCTGCCTCGTAAAGATCTTGGAATTTTTCTTCTACTATATTCTGACCGAATAAAGCACTACCTAACAATAAGAAGCAAAAAGAAAGCATGTAATTTTTCATTGTATTTAATTTTATTGTTGAATAATAACGTCAGTCATTACGATCTATCGACGGGACTATATTTAAATCTGTTACGGAAATCTTAAAATTATCTACCAACGCATCCTTTTTTAACATTAAGAGTATTGATTATCCGATCGAGTAAAACCTTAGTTATTCTTTTTCTAAAAGTCTTCTGAGCTTCTTTAGAGATTTAAAAGGGGTCTCTGTTACTTTGGAATTTGCGATCCAGGCAGGAACATTTCCAGAGGGATCCATGTGAGCAATATGTTTGATAAATGTCTTATTACTTCCAGCGTTTATGATGATCCACATGCTAGTCATCTTTTTTACTGGGACAAAACTTTTTTTCTTAGTTTCTCCTGGTATCAGAGCAGTTGTGATTTCGTATGAACCCATTTCTACTGGTAAAACTTTGCTATTTACTTTGGCTCTTCTTTTAGATACGGGCCACGGGAAACTAAATTCCAAGTAATATTCAGCTTCGTTTTCGGAAATTCTTTTGATTTCGGTTACATTTTCTATCCCGTCGTAATAAGTAGTAATAGCATCTAAATCGACTAGTAGATTTTTAACATCTTCTAGCTGGGCATGGACAGTCATCTCCGCTTTAAATGTTTTAAAATCAGACTCAGGAGTATCTGCTGTCCATATTTTTATACCTTCTTTATTATTTTGTAATTCCCAGTTGGATTGGCTTAAAGCCAATGAATACATACTTGTAAAACAAAAAAATATTGATAATAACCGAAGTGACATATCTACTAAACGCAAAAATTAAAGTAATGTGTCATTGCAAATTGATATATTCGACCTAACTACTACTTGATATAATGAAAACTTTATTTGTACTTAGCTATACGCCGGTCTTTACTAGTGATGCTGTAGTCCTCGGAATTTTGATGATTACGTTGGCTTTGATTTTTTATACTTCATCTCTTAATAGCCCAGGATGGAAAAAATTTTACACCTTCATTCCATCTTTATTACTCTGCTATTTTATTCCCGCATTTTTAAATTGGCCTCTAGGCTTGATAGCTCCGCATTGGTTTACGGATGGATTTGCAGATTTTGTTGCTCAAAATAATCTTGCAATAGATCCCAGTATGAGTTATGATCAGATCGTTGGATTTCTGGATGATAAGGGTTTTACTAAATCAGATTATGGTCAGCACACAGGACACTTAAATTTATATTACGTCGCGTCGAGATACTTACTGCCTGCAAGTTTGATATTATTTTGTTTAGGTATAGATTTTAAAGGATTGATAAATCTAGGTCCTAAGTCATTGATTATGTTTTTAGCAGCGACAGTAGGGATTATTATAGGTGGACCTATTGCCTTGTTAGTTGTCAGTGCTATTTCTCCAGATCTACTAGGAGCAAATCCTACAGAAGTCTGGAAAGGATTATCAACTGTAGCGGGTAGCTGGATCGGAGGAGGAGCAAATCAGACTGCGATGAAAGAAATTTACGAGGTCAGTGATAACCTGTTTGGTACGATGATCACAGTGGATGTGGTCGTGGCTAATATCTGGATGGGTCTATTATTATTCGGAGCAGGACGATCAGACAGGATTGATAATTGGATGAAGGCTGATAATTCTGCTATTACAGATTTAAAAAATAAGATCGAAGATTACCGTGCAAGTATTGCGGAGATTCCGTCTACGACTAGCTTATTTATTTTGATGTCTGTTGCGTTTGGAGGGGTGGCTTTAGCTCACTTTGGAATGGATATCATTGCTCCATGGATGGGCAATTTTAAAGAGACATTGGATGGTATCGGTTTGAGTTCGCTGATGTCTAAATTTTTCTGGTTGGTGGTGATATCGACTACCTTTGGGTTAACCTTATCATTTACTAAGGCTCGGAAGTTAGAAGGAGTCGGAGCATCTAAATGGGGATCTATTTTTATCTATATACTAGTAGCTACCATAGGTATGAAAATGAATCTAGGAGAAGTATTTGCAAACTTAGGATTATTTGCGGTGGGCATCACTTGGATGCTAGTTCATGTTATTATTTTACTTACGGTAGCTTATTTGATAAAAGCACCATTCTTCTTTGTAGCAGTGGGAAGTCAGGCAAATATTGGAGGTGCAGCATCCGCACCTATTGTAGCTTCGGCCTTTAGTCCTAGTTTAGCACCGGTAGGGGTTTTGATGGCTGTTTTGGGATATGCTCTCGGAACATATGGTGCGATTATCTGTGCGACTTTGATGAAAATGGTCAGTGGGTAAGCATAAATTGCTAAGTATGAGGAACTTGTAGTTTAGTTATATAAGGGTTAAAACCCAATTATAAGGCGAAAATTGACTATCTTTGCACTCCATTTTAAGAGCCTAAACCTTAAATTCCTATATGAGTAAAAGTAGAGTGCTGTTTGTTACCCAGGAGATGAATCCATACACCGTTATTACGGAAGTTTCGGACTTGATAAAAAAATTACCTCAGTATACCCATGAAAAAGGGATGGAGGTAAGAATTTTGATGCCTAAATACGGATCCATAAACGAAAGAAGACATAGACTACACGAGGTAGTTAGACTTTCTGGAATGAATATCATCGTAGATGATGAAGATTTTCCATTGATCATAAAAGTTGCTTCTTTACCAGGAGCTAGATTACAAGTCTATTTTTTAGATAATGAGGAGTTCTTTAAAAGAAAATATGTTTTCAATGATGAAGACGAAAAACCTTTTACGGATAATGAGGATAGAATGGTATTTTTCTGTAAGTCTGTAATGGAAACTGTCAAGAAATTTGGGTGGCCACCAGATATTATCCACTGTCATGGATGGTTAACAAGTCTAGTTCCATTCTATTTAAAAACAGTATATAATGATGATCCTGTTTTTCAAAAGTCTAAAATAGTATACTCTCCATACAAGAATGACTACGAAAAAACGTTTACTAATAGATTCCTAGAAATAGCATCGATAAATACACTTACCGAAAAAGACTTAGGTGATTTTAAAGATGGAGATAATTTATCTTTAGACATAGGAGGTATGAAACACGCAGATGCTCTAGTACTAGGAAGCAATAATGTCTCGGAAGGCGTTTCTAAATATATGGAAGAAGCGACTGTCCCTAAACTAGAATTTTTAGAAGAGGACGAGCGTTTAACAGCCGTTTACGAATTATACAAATCATTGATTGATGTAGAAGAGGAAGAGGAAGAAGTTTCTAATTAATTATTAGAAATTTTCCGAAATCTCATTCATAAATTTTAGGTATGAAATTATTTTATCCTTTATCTATCCTTATAGTAATCGGTATATTCTTCTCATCTTGTTCGGATGATACTGTCGTAGGAAATGGATTATTTGAAAACGAGGAACTCGGTATAGAGCATATCGATGATTTAGGGATTGCATCTCGAACGATTAAAGGAGACTCTATTCTTTCTTATTCTTCAGGATCTACCTCTAAACAGACTTATTTATTAGGAAGATTAGAAGACCCGTATTTTGGTATTTCTACCGCTGCTGTGTATTTAAATTGTGGAATTTCAGGAAATCTAGATACACCAGATTTTACTGAAGTTACTAATGATGATTTAGATTCTATTGTATTAGCCTTAAAGTTAGATACGCTTGGATTTTACGGAGATACAGAAGCTACTTTTAATATTAAAGTCTTTAGAATGGAAGAAGATATTAGAGAATTAGATTCTATATTTTCTAATCAGGATTTTCCAGCTTCTATGTTAGTAGGAGAAATTAGTGATTTTAAACCAGCGGCAAGTGCGACTGATACTTTAAGAATATTAGAAGAAGGCGAAGAAAAAACTTTTGCGGCAACAGGTCAAATTAGAATTCCTTTAGACATAAGTCTGGCTCAGGAAATTATAAACAATCAGAATGCCGTTCAGAGTGACACCTCTTTTATGGAATTAATAAATGGATTTTATGTCGTTGTAGAACCTAGTAGTAGTTCCATGATAGCGGTAGATTTAAGTCCAGTTGCTTACCAATCTAAATTATCAGAATTAGCTGTTTTTTATTCTGATTCTTTGAAGTATGGATTTTCTGCGGGTTTAATAAAATCTAGTCGATTTTCTAACGATTACTCGGGAAGTACAGTAGAGGAAGCATTAAATGGAGATGTTACATTCGGCGACAGCCTCTTATTTATAGAGTCTATGGCGGGTACGGATGTGGAAATAGAGTTTCCTGAATCTTTAACTGATTACAATGATCGCTTATTAAATTTTGCTGAACTAGAGTTAAATGTGGCTAGTTTTATGGATTATAGTGTAGATGATTATCCGTATATAGAGTTTTTAATTTCGTCAAGTGAGAACGAAGATGGAGAGTTACGAGTTTTAGAAGATTTTGCTTTGAGTAGTAATTCTTTTTTACCGGAGCTTTTAGAAGTCACAGAAAATGGAGAAACGATTTTGAGATATAGGATCCCTGTTACTAGATATGTAAAAAACATAATAGAAGGAACAAATTTTGATAACACGCTTACACTTAATTCGTTTATCAAAGCAGAAAGACCAAATAGAAGTATCATTTACGGTACCCAACACAGTACTTATCCGTCAAAACTAAGACTGACATTTACTAAATAAATTTTAAATTATGTGTGGCATAGTAGCATACATCGGAAATAAAGAAGCATATCCCATTATTATAGAAGGACTCAGAAGACTCGAATATAGAGGTTATGATAGTGCAGGTGTTTCTATACTCAATGGAGATATTCATACCTATAAAAAGAAAGGTAAAGTAAAGGACCTTGAAGATTTTGTAGAGGGGAAAAATAAATCAGGAACGCTGGGTATAGGTCATACAAGGTGGGCTACACACGGAAGACCTAACGATAAAAATGCTCACCCGCATAATTCTGGTAATAGTGATCTTACCCTAGTGCATAATGGTATCATAGAAAACTATGCTTCATTAAAGGAAGCATTAGCGGAACTAGGGCATACATTTACAAGTGACACGGATACAGAGATACTTGTTCATTTAATAGAAGAATATCAAAAAAGAGATGATTTATCTCTAGAAAAAGCAGTACAGAAAGCTTTGAAAAAAGCGGTAGGTGCTTATGCAATAGTTGTTTTTGATAAAAAATCACCTAATAAAATAGTAGGAGCTCGTAAATCTAGCCCATTAGTTTTAGGATTAGGAAAAGATGAATTTTTCTTAGCTTCTGATGCAACTCCGATCATCAAGTTTACCAACAAAGTAATCTATTTAAATGACGAAGAGATCGTAACTGTAAATAGGGATGGTTCTTACGAGGTAGTAACTCTAGATGATGAAGTGCAAAATCATGAAGTAAAAGAAATAGATCTTAAAATAGAAGAGCTAGAGAAGGGGGGATATGATCACTTTATGCTAAAGGAAATCCACCAACAGCCTACGACTATTTTTGAGAGCATGAGAGGGAGAATAAATGCGGAAGAAGGATGGATTCTCGTAGGGGGTATGCAGGACCATATGAAGAGAATGGTAGATGCGGATCGGATTATTATTGCTGCTTGTGGTACTTCATGGCATGCTGGCCTTATCGGCGAATATTTATTCGAAGACTTAGCAAGAGTTCCTGTAGAAGTAGAATATGCGTCAGAATTAAGATATAGAAATCCAGTCATACGAGAAAGAGATGTAGTGCTGGCTCTATCCCAATCGGGAGAAACTGCAGATACATTAGCGGCTCTAGAAATGGCCAGAAATAAAGGAGCTTTATTATATGGAATTGTAAATAATGTAGGTTCTTCTATTGCTAGATTTACTGACTGTGGTTCTTATATACATGCTGGCCCAGAAATAGGAGTAGCTTCTACAAAAGCCTTTACCAGTCAGCTAGTAGTACTTACGCTTATGGCTTTAAATCTGGCCAAAGAAAAAGGAACTATTTCAGAAGGGTATTTCCGTAAGTTACTTTATGCAATGGAAGACATTCCTAAAAAAGTAGAACAAATACTTACTCTAGACGAACAAATAAAATACATCGCAACTGAGATTAAGGACGCTCCTAACGCATTGTACTTAGGTAGAGGCTATAACTTTCCGATTGCTTTAGAAGGAGCCTTAAAATTAAAAGAGATATCTTACATTCATGCCGAAGGATATCCTGCTGCAGAAATGAAGCATGGTCCTATTGCCCTAATAGACGAAAGTATGCCGGTAATTGTAATGGCGACTAATGTTAGTGCATACGAAAAAATAGTTAGTAATATTCAGGAAGTAAAAGCCCGTAAAGGAATGGTAATTGCCATAGTAACTGAGGGTGATACTGAGATTAAAAAAATAGCAGATTACACGATAGAAATTCCAGAAACAGAAGAACCTTTAAGTCCTTTATTATCTGTAATTCCTCTACAAATGCTTTCTTATCATATCGCTGTATTGAGAAATTGTAATGTCGATCAGCCAAGAAATTTAGCTAAGTCTGTAACTGTTGAATAAATAAAAAATTATGAGTGATCAATTAATGGAATACAACTCTTCGAGAGATAAACTGATTATTCCAGAGTATGGTAGGAATGTGCAAAAGCTAGTTTTACATGCAAAGACCATAGAGGATGACGATGAGAGACAAAGATATATCGAACGTATCGTAGAGCTCGTATATCAGATGAACCCGCAATCAAAAAATGTTCTAGAATATAGAGAAAGATTATGGGCACATATTTTTAGGATCGCTGATTATGATCTTAAAGTAACTCCGCCTAACGGTATTATACCTACTCCAGAAAACGCAAAAATAAAACTGGAAAAAATAGACTATCCTGGATTTAATAACAAAAACAGACACTATGGAAATAATGTCAAAAAGTTATTAAAAAAGGCAACAGAGATGGAGGATGGAGCAAAAAAAGATGCTTTTATAGAACTCATCGCTTCTTTTATGAAAACCGCATACAAAAACTGGAACAGAGAACATTTTATCAATGATGAAGTCATAAAGTCAGACATTTCTAAAATGACTAACGGAGCCATATCGTTAGGAGATGATTTTAAGTTAGTTTCTATTCATGCCTCTAGTCCGGCCCCTAAAAGTGGTGCAAAAAGATCACATGGCGGAAGAGGTCGATCTAATTCAAACAATAAATCGAGGAGCAATTCTCGTTATGGTAGAAGTAATTCTAATAATAACAGAAGAAGGAGATAAGAATTATATTATCTTTATTTATAATATAAAAGACCTAAGAATCAATTTTTTTCTTAGGTCTTTTTAATTTTGAGCTTATGAGCAATCAATATTTTGAAGTAGAAGGTAAAGCAAAGCTTAACGGTTCACTAGAACCACAAGGAGCAAAGAACGAAGCATTACAAATTATCAGTGCCGTTTTATTAACAAAGGAAGAAGTAAAAATCACTAATCTCCCAGATATAGTGGATGTCAGAAAGCTGATAGATCTCGTAAGAGGACTAGGTGTAAAAGTGACTAAGCACTCTAGTAGTGATTATACTTTTATAGCTGATGATATAGATCTTGAGTATTTTGGGTCTAAGGAATATCTAGATAACGCTAAAAAAATTAGAGGGTCAGTTATGTTGATAGGTCCTTTATTAGCTCGCTTTGGAAAAGCTTTTTTACCTAAACCAGGGGGAGATAAAATAGGGAGACGTAGATTAGATACCCACTTAAATGGACTTAAAAAGTTAGGTGCCGATTTTCAATATAACGAAAGTACTGATCAGTTTTATCTAGGTACAGATCAGTTAGTCGGTACTTACATACTGATGGATGAGATCTCTGTTACAGGTACGGCAAATGTGGTAATGGCAGCGGTAAAAGCAGAAGGAAAAACGACGATCTATAATGCTGCATGTGAGCCTTACCTGCAGCAACTTTGTAAAATGCTCAATCGCATGGGAGCAAATATCTCAGGAGTAGGTTCTAATATGCTGATCGTAGAAGGGGTAGAGGAACTAGGAGGAACAGAGCATAGGATTCTTCCCGATATGATAGAGATAGGAAGTTTTATCGGACTTGCTGCTATGACTCAGTCTCATATCCGTATTAAAGATGCATCGATAAAGGAGCTAGGTAATATTCCTTCTGTTTTTCAGAAACTCGGAATACAACTAGAATTTGAGAACGATGACATCATCATTCCCGAGCAAGATATTTACGAAATTCAGAATTTTATAGATGGTTCTATTCTCACTATCTACGATTCTCCATGGCCTGGATTTACTCCTGACCTGATGAGTATACTCTTAGTAGTAGCGACACAGGCAAAAGGTTCAGTTCTAATCCATCAAAAGATGTTTGAAAGTAGATTGTTCTTTGTGGACAAACTAATCGATATGGGTGCACAGATCATTTTATGTGATCCGCATAGAGCTACCGTAATCGGGTTAGAACGGAAATCTCCACTAAGAGGTATCACGATGACATCACCAGATATCCGTGCTGGAGTCTCGTTATTAATAGCAGCTTTATCTGCTAATACGATGAGTACTATCTATAATATAAATCAGATCGATCGTGGGTACCAAGATATAGACGGAAGATTAAACGCGATCGGGGCTAATATTATAAGAAAGTCCCAGTAATAAAAAGTTAAGTGTTTAAAGTAGACTTGCTAGATTATTTTTTACGAGTCGTTACATAAAAGACGAGTTCTTTTAATGCGAGAGTTGCTTCGTTTTGTGGTAAGCTTTTCAGTATTTCTAATGCTTGGTTTTGGTAGTCATGCATTTTTTCTTCTGCGTATTGTAGACCTCCGCTGGCTTTTACAAATGCAATTATGTCGCTGACTACTTTTTTATTTTTACTTCTCCTTTTAATATTAAAAATGATCTTTTTTCTTTCGATCCAGCTGGCTTTTTGTAAAGCAAATATCAGGGGTAAAGTCATTTTCTTTTCTTTGATGTCGATACCCGTAGGTTTACCGATTCCATCATCATCTCCATAATCAAAAAGATCATCTTTAATCTGGAATGCGATACCGATCTTTTCCCCAAAACGATATAGACCCTCTATGTGATCTACATTAGTTGTAGAGGAAGAAGCTCCAGCTTTACATGCAGCAGCAATAAGTGTTGCTGTTTTTTGTCTTATAATTTCAAAATAAACATCTTCCTGTATATCTAGTTTTCTTGCTTTTTCGATTTGCATCAGCTCACCCTCACTCATGGCTTGCACCGCTTGATTAATGATATGTAGTGTATCGTACTCTTTTTTTTCTAAAGCGATATTTAATCCTTTACTCAATAAATAATCTCCTACCAGTACCGCGATTTTAGTTTTCCATAAAGCAAAAATGGAAAAGAAACCTCTTCTTTTTTCAGCTTCATCTACGACGTCGTCATGGACTAATGTGGCAGTATGTATAATCTCTACTAAAGAGGCGGCAGTATAGCTAGAATCATTTAGGTCACCACATATTTTTGCCGATAACAAAGTAATCATCGGCCTGAGTTGTTTGCCTTTAGTCTGGATGATATAGTTTGTGATCTTATCCAGGAGAGGAACCTTTGTAGACATTATCTCCTCAAAATATTCCTCAAACTGTTTAAGCTCAGCTTTTATGGGAATCTGAATTTGGGATAATTTTTTAGACATAAATCTCTCTTACTCGTGACTTTTTAGGTCACTTTTAATGTGAGATAAAGATAAGGCTTAGAAGAACCATTCCTATTTTCTTTATTGATTTATGACCGTTATAAATCGTAAACGAGACCTGTTTTTTGTTACTCTGATCATTAGTTAGCAAAAGTCTATTGATAATTACCTAAGAAGACTAGACTTATAAATCATACTTTTTAGTATTAAGTGAAGGTAAGATTTAAAAACGGGCCTAAGTATTATCACTATTTTACCGTAATTTTATCCATTTATAAGTGCTAAACATACCTAGTTGTTAAAAATATTTAGACAGAATCTTCTGATCAGTAGTATTTTACTACTGCCATATACGATTTTAGTTAGGCTACATGATTTTATTTTCCCTCGGCCACTAGTGGCACATGATGGTGGAATACTTTATGACCTGATTATCGGTATTTGTAAAACGAGCGTCTCTCAGTCTATTTTAGCCGTGGCACTTATATTTATCCAAGCATGGATGATTAACTACACGATAAGTCGTAATCGTTTAACAAAGAATTTTACCTCTCTGGCTGGTTTGATCTACATCTTGTTTATGTCAGCTTGTATAGACATGCATGGAATAAATCCGATTATTATCGGTAATACTTTTATCATATTATTTTTCCAGGAACTTTTTTATATCTATAAAAAACCTCGCTCTGCAATGTATCTTTTTAATGCTGGGTTTTATCTAGGTATGGCTTTACTCATATTTTTCCCATATGTTATTATCGTTCCAGTAGGACTACTGGGGATTTTAATTATGAATGTTATCAGTATAAAAAGGATACTCCAATTTTTACTGGGAGTAGCGACACCATTGTATTTGTTTTTTGTTCTATTTTATTTCAATCAAAACGAACATCAGCTATGGAATGGAATTTTTCATTTTAATCTTCCTGACCTCGCAAATTTTACTCTTTTAAATTACTATCATTTAATACCTGCAGGTTTAGGAATTCTATTTATAATCTTTAGCTATAATGGTTATATGCAAAAACAAAGTATTCAAGTTCAGAATAAATTAGATCTCTTATTCTGGATGTTGTTATTTTCTATTTTCACACCATTTTTGAGCGGAGAAATTTCTTATTTTCTTTTACAGATCATCGCCTTTCCGCTTGCTGTTTTTCTACATATTAATTTTATGCAACTCAAGCATGATTTTGTCGGAGGCTTGATACATCTTGTTATCCTTCTAGGGATTTTTGCTCTACATTTTTCAGTACATTTGGGCTAATATTATATTACGTACATTTCAACTCTCTTTTAATGAAATTTGGTGTTATTGTTTTTCCGGGTTCTAATTGTGATGATGATATGATCCATGTGATCAGTGATGTCATGGGATGTCAGGCTGTAAAAATTTGGCATAAAGAAACATCATTAACTCCTTATGGCGATTTAGACGGAATATTTATTCCAGGAGGCTTTTCTTATGGCGATTATTTGCGTTCTGGAGCGATAGCTAGATTTTCTAATATTATGGAGGAAGTAGTGGCTTTCGCCAATGAAGGGGGCTACGTATGGGGAATATGTAATGGGTTCCAAGTGTTATGCGAATTAGGGTTGTTACCTGGAGTGTTGATGCGTAATCATAATCAAAAATTTATCTGTAAAAACATACATTTAAAAACAGTTACCCATAATAGTGCAATCACCTCGGAAATAGAAAAAGATCAAGTTTTAAAAATTCCTATTGCACATGCAGATGGCAGATATTATGCTCCAGAAAATGAAATACAAAACCTCATTGATAATGATCAGATTTTATTCCAGTATGCAGATGCATCAGGAAATGTAAATGAGGAAACTAACATAAATGGGTCAGTACATAACATAGCAGGTATTTGTAATCGCAATCGTAATGTTTTTGGAATGATGCCCCATCCAGAGAGAGCATCTGAGGAGCTCCTCGGAAATAAGGAGGGGAAAGTTATGTTTGATTCATTACTGGCAAATATTAAGACTTTGGTAACACAGTAAAGGTTAATTTTTTATTAAGTACTTGCCTTAAAGAGAATGGAACATAGCCAATGGAATAATTTTACAGTTAAATATTAAAAATGCGATCTCTATTTTCTTTATTTCTATTCCTTTCTATATCTACTATTACATTTGCTCAGTCTCATAAACCAGTCACATGGGATTTCGAAATTCAAAAAGAAGGGGAAGACTATATCATATTGGCGAAAGCCAAAATACAAGAACCCTGGGTTTTATACTCTTACTACACTCCAGAGGGAGGACCTATCGGAACCAGTCTAGAAATAAATTCTAATCAAGATAGTATAAGTAAATCAGGAAAACTGATCGAAGATGGGAAGCTGATAAAAGAACATAGCGATATGTTTGATCTTGATGTTTCTAAATTTAAAAAAGAAGCAACTTTTAAACAAAAAATAAAAGTTAGTGATAAGGTATCTGTCGTAAATGGATTTGTAAGATTTATGACTTGTGATGGAAAAAAATGTTTACCACCTACTAATATAGATTTTACGCTTTCCCTTAAAAGATAATAAAGCATAGCTACTCAAATATTGCATTATATGAAAACTAATCAACTACTAAGTATTCTGTTTTTTGTACTGATCGGGAATACTATTTTTGCTCAGATACTTAATCCTGTAAAATGGAAATTTGATGCAACGCACATAGAAGGAGATACTTATAAACTGACATATACCGCCACCATGGAAAAAAATTGGACGGTCTATTCTCAGTTTACTAGCGATGATGGCCCCGTTCCTACTTATATAGAATATGAAAATTTAAATGGTGCTGAGCTCATCGGTGAGTCCGTAGAAGAGGGTAGTCGTAAGGAAGGGTACGATAAACTTTTTGATACGAACGTAATAAAATTTACGGATAAGAAACCATTTACAATTACCCAAAAAGTAAAAGCTACTGATGTAACTAAACCGATTTCTGGCTATCTTACTTTTATGACATGCGATCAGTCTAAATGCCTTCCACCTAAAGATGTAGATTTTTCTTTTACACTTCCAGTAGCAGCAACGAGCTCAGGAACTTTTAAAGGAAGTACTAAAAAGACAAGTAATGGAGATGGTGGTTCATCAGCTTCCATAAATCAAGAACCAGTAGTAAAACAAAAAGTAAATCAAGTAGAAAAGAGAATAGAAACTGATGTAAAAGAGGTCAAAAAAGTAACTCAGATCGCCAAAGTAGATAATGTTGATGACATCGTTATGAAAAATTCCATCGCCATCGATGGCTTAGAGGATATGCCTTTGGATGATATGGATGACGATATGGATTCTCCTGTATTTTGGGAATTTGGATATGAGGATCACGGTAATAAGGAATATACGCTTACTTACCGTGCTGTTATCGATGATGCCTGGAACGTATATTCTCAGCACACAAGTGATGATGGTCCTGTTCCGACTTATATAGAATATGAGGAATTAAATGGAGCTTCTTTGCTAGGTGTATCTACTGAGGAAGGCCATAAAAAAGAAGGCCCCGATCCATTATTTGATGATGTAAATGTGATCAAGTTTTTAGGAGATGAGGATTTTTTAATTAAGCAAAGAATAAAAATAGGAAATGGTCCCATAAAAGGATATCTGACCTATATGACTTGTGATGCATCTCATTGTAAACCTCCGACTGATGTCGAATTTGAGTTTGATCCTAATACAAATTATGCTGGGTTAAAAAGAGCCGTTAATAATAGAGCTATAAAATTACAAGGAAATGTAGTCGATCAAAAGATCGCAAACTTAGTCGCTAGTTATGCAGAACCGTTAGGAGATTGTGGAACAGCGATCGCGTCCGCGGATGCAAGTTATTGGAAGATTTTTATTGGTGGATTTATAGGTGGGTTGTTAGCGATATTAATGCCTTGTATTTTCCCTATGATTCCGATTACGGTTTCTTTCTTTACAAAAGACACAAAGACTAAAGGATGGGTAAACGGTCTAGTATATGGGCTGTCTATTATTACTATTTTTGTGGCATTAGGAGTAGCGATAACAGCAGCTCTCGGACCCACCGCTCTAAACGAATTATCTACTAACTGGATCGCAAATGTTATTTTCTTTGTTGTGTTTATCGCATTTGCCATTTCGTTCTTTGGGTATTTTGAGATCGCTTTACCTAGTTCGTGGTCTACTAAGACAGATCAGATGGCTGATAAGGGAGGACTCTTAGGTACTTTTTTTATGGCAGCCACGTTAGCCATTGTTTCTTTTTCTTGTACAGGCCCGATCATAGGATCTGCACTGGTACAGGTAGCAGATGATCCACTCGGTCCTGCAGTAATTATGTTTGGATTTGCACTGGCACTAGCTATTCCTTTTGGACTTTTTGCGGCGTTTCCAGCATGGTTAAATTCGTTACCTAGATCAGGGTCTTGGATGACTTCTGTCAAAGTAGTTTTAGGATTTCTAGAGCTAGCACTAGCCCTTAAGTTTTTATCTGTAGCAGATATGACGATGGGATGGGGTATACTTAAGTACGAATTATTTATGGGATTATGGGTGCTGATATTTGCAGCGATGACTGCTTACCTTTTTGGGTACATCCGATTTCCTCATGACAGCCCGATTAAAAAATTAGGAAATGGTAGAAAGACATTTGCGATCCTTAGTTTAGTATGGACCGTTTATATGGCATCTGGATTTATAATTAATAAGGATATCAATTCCTATTCTATTCCTAAACTAGTCAGTGGTATCACACCCCCAGCATCTTATAATTTCTTTTTAGATAAAAATGAGCTAGATCCATCGATTAAAGAAAAATATCCATCTTACACTAAATGTGCTAACGATATAAATTGCTTTAAAGATTACTATGAGGGTATCGCATACGCAAATGAAATCAATAAGCCTGTTTTACTAGACTTTACGGGTTATGGATGTGTAAACTGTCGTAAAACAGAGGATTATATCTGGAAGGATCACGAGATTAAAAAATCACTTAATGATGATTTTGTACTTGTGTCCCTATATGTAGATGATCGTAAAAAATTAAAGGAAACATTACTCAGTGCTTCTAGAGAAGTAAAACTTAGGAACGTCGGTAATAAGTGGGCAGATTTCCAGATTGTAAATTTTGAGCAAAATTCGCAACCGCTTTATGTACCGATTACGGCAGACGAACAAGTGATCACTCCACCTCGTGGTTACGAACCAGGAGTAGATAACTATAAGCAATTTTTGGATTGTAGTTTAGAGATATTTGAGAGTGAGGAGTAGATGCTAATTACTACATTCTAAATTGAATATATAGAATTTTAAAAGATAAAAAATAATGATTAAGAATTTACTTCCATTTATCCTGATATGTTTTTGTCTTTTTTCTTGTGGAGGTGAAGATATGCCACCTGTAGATAACCCTGATAACCCCGATAATCCGGAGGATCCTGAAGCATTTGGGTTTACTATAGAGACATTTGATATCTCAGATATTGATACTAATCCTATCGTCAGAAAAGTTGTTTCTTCTGATTCTGGAATTACTTACGCTCTAATAGAGAATCGAGATTCTGAGGTAAATCAGATTATTGAATTTAAAAATAATGAGTGGTCAAAATTTACTTTTGATTTTTGTACGGACTGCATTGAGGATATTGATATTTCTATAAATGGTGATCTCTGGGTTGCTGCTCCGGGTTCTTTTCCATTTGATCAGACGGGTGTAGGACTATATAAATTTAGTAATGACGCATGGGAAACGCAATTGGGCGATGGTGGTTTTACTCACGTTATTGTCACTTCTGATAACGATGCGTGGGTAAAAAACTTTGATGAGGGACTAGGCTACTATTCAGATAATCAAGTAGATTTTAAAAATGGATCTGGCACACCAGTTACTAATGTGGCTAGTGCTTTTACACTAGATCAGAATAATGCAATATGGATTAAGTTTCCATCTTCTCTAGGTTATCATGATGGTGTGGATTATACAATTGTAGAGGAGGTGGATTTCCCGGAACAGATTTCTGTAGATGGTCTTAATCGGGTATGGATCGGTTCTGGCTGGGGCGAACTAGGATACGTAATTGATGATGTATGGAATCCAAATGTAATTACGGATTTTGAAGGAAATGCTTTTTTTAGAGATGTTAGTGCAGATTTTAAAAACTCTGTGTGGGTGGGGATCGACAAACTTGTGAGATTACAAGATAATGGAGCCAGAACTGATTTTGCAATGCAAGATTTAACAGGTGGCGATGGAATAGATTACATAGGTGTAGATAGACAAGATCGAAAATGGGTTACTACAAATGGAATTCCTACCATGGTTATGATTACAGATATGTAGATAATATAGTTGACCATTTAAGAGTAAAGAATATGAAAAAATTAGCGGTTATTTTGCTCTTATTTATAGGGATATTTCAATTTGGCTTTGCACAAGCGAATATCAAAAATCCACTCACAATCGGTGAGTCAATCGAATTACAATCTACAATTTTAAATGAATCTAGGACAATAAATATTTATCTCCCAAAGTCTTATAGTCCTGATTCTACAAAGCGATTTCCAGTAATTTATCTTTTGGACGGCTCTATGGATGAAGATTTTATTCATGTCGTAGGGAATGTACAATTTTGTTCTTTTTCTTGGATAAATATTATTCCTGAGACCATCGTAGTAGGGATCGGAAACATAGATAGAAAAAAAGATTTTACCTACCCATCGAGTGTAAACATTGATCTAAAGGAATTTCCTACCTCTGGAAAATCTGCAAATTTTATAAGATTTATCTCTGAGGAACTGCAACCATGTATAAATAAAAACTATAAAACAAATAGTACGTCCACAATAATTGGTCAATCTTTAGGGGGCTTGCTGGCTACTCAAATTCTTTTTGAACAGCCGACTTTGTTTCAAAATTATATAATTATAAGTCCTAGTCTTTGGTGGGATAATGAAAATATACTTAAATGGGAGTTTGATAAATCTCTTGAGGGTAGGTCCATATATATAGGAGTAGGGAACGAAGGACCATTAATGATAAGAGTTGCTCAGTCATTATTTAATAAGTTATCCATAGACAAAAGCAAGGAAGCTAGATTGTATTACAACTATTTTGATAAACAAAATCATGGCGATGCATTACACCTGGCCGTTTATGACGCGTTTGAAAAAATGTTTAGTGTTAAAAAGTAATTAGCTTCACAACTTTAGAATCTAGATGGTCAATTTGCTTACTTTTTAATAATTACACCATCTATCATTTCTTCTTTATCTGGAATTTCAAACCACTCCTCCATAAAATCAAAATTTTTTTTAGAGACTTGAAATTCATAAGTAGCTCCTTGTTTTTGATTTCTTTTCATGACTCTAGCAAGACGAGTGTCACTATCGATATCTAGAAAATGTATTTTGATTTTTAAATTATGTTCATTGGCGAAAGCCGTAAACTTCTGTCGATGCTCTTTTTTAGAAAATCCTAAGTCTAGAATACTATCGACTCCCGCATTTTCTAACTGTAGAATAAGGTCTACAATTATTTTCTCCTCCCGATCAATCCGCTCTAAGAACCATGCTAATCCATCACTTTCTTTTTTATCTGGCAGAAATAGAATCTTGTTCCATTTATCCACAGAAAAAACAACACCATTATTTTCTGACTTGAGCTCGGTAGCATATGTCGTTTTTCCAGCTCCCGTATTTCCCACTATTAGGTGAATCATAAGATTTTTTTACTAATTACCCTTGGCAACTTTTATTCGTCTTACTAAAAATAAAGTAACTACTCCTAAAATTATAGCTAGATAACCGACGATATTATAGTTTTCATAAAGATCAGTTTCCTTGTTTATAAAAATGATCTGTCCACTGATCAATGCGGAAAGAGCAACAGCCAGTTGCTGAAGTGCAGATTTAAAACTCATAAAACTTCCTCTATTAGACTGAGATGCTGCAGCAGTTATTATAGTATTAGGTGCGATCATACGTCCTGTAGCAAAAATAAAAAACAGCGTCGTATATACTACACCGATAGTCACGGGTACAACCGTGAGATTAGTAATAATTAGCGTCGGTATAAATGATAAAAACATAGTAATAATTAGAATTTTCATTACGCCGTACTTATCCACAGCTCTTCCTATAAGTGGCGAACTGATCACTGTAGCCAATCCTCCAAAAAAGAACTGGTAGGTAATTTCCATTTGAGAAAAGCCTACATTTTTTATCAGGTAAGGAGATATAAAAGGAATGATCATAAAGTGGGCAAGCACTAAAAAGAAACCCGCAACAAGAGCATTTATCTGATTGTTATCTGAGGTGATAGCAGATAATGTTTGTCTAAATGATCTATCTGTGTCTAAAGATTTAAGATGATCTGTCATACTAGGAAAAGTAAATAAAATCACAACACAAACGATAAGACAGGATATACCTAATACAAAAAACGGAGTATGCCAGTCGCCTTGTGCGGCTAAGTAAAGTGCAAAAGGAACACCTATAGCGGAAGCTACAGAAAAAGCACCCATTAATGTACCCATTGCTTTACCTCTCTCTTTAAACAAGTAAATATCGCTGACGATAGATAAAACCATTGCACTGATCATTCCTCCAAAAATTCCAGTCCCTATTCTTAACGTTAGAAGCCATTCGTATGATTCTGCAAAGGAGCACATAAATGTACCCACTCCAAAACCGACATAAATAAATAACAAGGCTTTTTTCCGATCAAAAATATCGAGATAAAATACTCCGATCAGACTGGAAAAAAAGGCAGCAAAAGAATAGGCTGACACTAGTATGGAAAACTGAGCTGCAGAGATATTAAACTCTCTAATAAAAATATCACCCAGTGGCATAATGATCATCGAATCGATGATATGGAAAAACTGAGAAGCTGCCAGTAATAATAAGATATAGGTTTTACTCTTCTGCAAAGGCAAATAGACTAAATGAAATACGATTTTCTGATACTCCAGGTGATGGTACTCTAAATCTAATTCTTACTTCTAGGTTTACTAGTTCGTTTACAAATAAATCTTTTTGATTAGCAAGTGATCCAAATAAACGGAGCTCGTTATCTTCATCTAACGGATTAAACTCTAAATAAAAAACTTCTTTAAAATTAGTTGGATCTGATGGATCTATCGCATTGATGTAAATCTCCTCAATAAAATTATAGTTTACAGGATTAAAGCCTCCTTCGATTACACAATTTCCAGCTCTTATACTACCGATATCGTCAGCAGTTAAGGATCCTGCATAAGCCCCGAAAGAGGTACGGACATTATTGATAGGAAAATAAAAAGTTTCTATCGTGTTTAATCCAGAATTAATATCTAGCATGGTCTCGATTTTCATTTCAAACAATGCTGGTTCGTCCTGACCACAACTGATAAGAAAAAAAATAAGGCCGATAATTAATATTCCTGCACGCTTCATAAAACAAAATTACTAGAACTTAATATAAAAACGTCCTAAGCAGGTTTAATGTTTTATAGGTTTAGTATATTGATATCATAAATGACGAACAAACATGGGAGAACAACGCGTTTCTAAACTTAGTGATAAAAAGCAGATGAATAGATTTGTTAAAAATCTGCTTAAGGACATGGATGCTATGCAATACATGTTAGAGAATAATTGGTTTGAGGATGATATAACCAGAATAGGTGCCGAACAAGAAATGGTGCTAGTACATAAAAATAGTAAAAGAGCTGCCTCTAAAGCAATGGAGGCCTTAGATCTGCTCAAAGAGCATCCGTGGGCAGAGACTGAGATTGCTCAGTTTAATTTAGAAACAACCATGACCCCTCTTCAATTAAAAACAAATTGTTTTTCGGCAATGGAGAAGGAAAACATGGAAAAGTTAAATATCATACAGGAAAAGCTAGACGAGTTAGATGTAGACTATTTACTAACAGGAATACTTCCTACGCTTAAGAAGTATGATCTGGATCTGTCTAATCTGACTCCTATGAAAAGATACGCCGCCTTGATCGAATCCATAAACAGCCAGTTGATTGGTGATGATTATCAGCTCAAGCTTTTTGGGATAGATGAGCTCTGTGTAAAGCATGATAGTCCGTTGATGGAGGCATGCAATACTAGCTTCCAAGTACACTTGCAGGTATCTCCTCAGGATTTTGTACATAAGTATAATATTTCTCAAGCTTTAGCAGCTCCTATTATGGCCATCTCTGCAAATTCGCCACTAGTTTTTGGAAGGAGGCTATGGCATGAATCCCGTATTGCTATGTTCCAGCAGTCGATTGATACACGTACGACTCATGATCACATGCGGGTACGTAGTCCTCGAGTAAATTTTGGAAATGACTGGATTAGAGAATCTGTCTTAGATATTTATAAAGAGGATATTGCTCGGTTTAGAGTCCTGATCAGTGCAGATATAAAAGAGGATTCTGCAAAAAAAATCAAGAAGAATAAAGTACCTAGTCTGAGATCATTACAAGTTCATAACTCGACTGTTTATAGATGGAATAGACCATGTTATGGAATCAGTGATAATGGAAAACCGCATTTAAGAATAGAAAATAGAGTGATACCTGCGGGACCGTCCGTCGTGGATGAGATTGCTAATGCTTGCTTCTGGGTAGGTATGATGGAAGGCATGGCTGATAAAACAAAGGACATTACTAAACTGCTATCCTTTGCCGATGTAAAAGATAATTTTTTAAAAGCTTCTCGATATGGAATCGATTCTAGTTTTAACTGGTTTAATTCTAAAAAGGTTTCTGCATGTGACCTAATCTTAAATGAGCTCATTCCCATTGCTAGGAAAGGATTAGAAAAACATAAAGTACATAAACGTGATATCAATAAATATCTCGGTATAATAGAACAAAGGGCAAAAAAACATATGAACGGTGCCAGATGGCAATTACGTTCTTTTACTAATTTAAAAGAGCAAGTATCTGTTGATGAGGCACTGACTATTCTTACCGCCTCTATCCAAAAAAATCAATCTAAAAATGTTCCTGTTCATAAATGGAAAGAGGCACAGTTATCAGACTTTAGCGGATATGATCCTAAGGAACTAAAGGTATCAGATTTCATGGAAATTGATTTGTTTACCGCTCAGAAAAATGACTTGATTTCTCTTGTGGCAAAACTGATGGACTGGAAAGATTTAAGATTTATTCCCGTAGAAAATACCAAAGGAAGACTAGTAGGTTTGATCACTGAAAAAGATATCATGAGAGCCTTAGTAAAGGTTAAAAAGAAAGGCAAAACTATGACCGTCGACGAGGTAATGATTAAAAAACCAGTTACTATTTCGGAGCATCAGAGTATAAGCGAAGCCATGAAACTGATGAAAAAATCCAAAATCGGTTGTCTTCCTGTAGTAAAAGATAATGAGTTGATCGGTATAGTAACAGAGGAGGATTTTATGACTTTTGCTGATAATTTATTGGCTTAAAGCCGAATAGAAATCTGTCCAACTAATAATGAAGTCAAGGCAATTAAGTTATTTGCAAAATTAATAATACCAGTTGGAAGTGTATTGTAGATGGATGTCGAGAATAATACGATCGGTAAAATCTTATAAGCTATATTTAAGAGTATACCTAAGAGAAACAAAACCACCTCCTCGTACGTTTTACTACTATGTTAAAACGTGGCATTTTTATACTCTTATCGTGTGTCTTTTATCTGCAACTTACGGCTCAGGTATATAATCCCTATCTAAAATTAGAATGGAATGATAGCACAGATTATAATCTTTATTACGGCCATCTTAGCTATTCTGATTCTTTTGATATTGAGATCAATTTAGATAAAGATGCCTACAACTCTAACGAGCTTGCACGTCAGTCATTTGTAAAGGAGTTTATCGATCAGTTTAAAACTCTTCCTGATGATAAACAAAATATTTTTTTCTACATCCATGGATTCGGAGCTCATAATACTAATTACTTAAAAAGAAATAACACCTCTATACAAAAGCATATTCTAAATCGATCAGATAATAACATCGGAGCCTACATGAGTTTGAGCTGGTCTGCCGGATATGTTTATTTAAGGACGATCCCTAAAGCAGTCGACTTGGGTAAATATTATGGTGCACTGATGAGTGATATTATTACGGAGGCAAAAAAAATAAATCCAGATACTAAAGTAAACTTGATGACTCACTCTATGGGCAATCGTGTATTTATAGGAGTATTTGATGTTTTAAAAAAAGACTTTAAAAATGCTGTAATTGATAATCATATTATGGCAGCACCTGATGTAGAGTCAGATATTTTTACAGAGGGACAGCCTTTAGCGGACATAGAGGATGTTTCTAAAAACGTTACGATATATCGTCATAATAAAGATATGGTTCTATCTTTTTCTTCTAAGATGTCAGGAGACACACGTCTAGGTCTAGATGGTATCAGCGATCGGTGCCTTGATGATTGCCAAAATATAAAAGTAGTAGACTGCTCGTTATTTAATGATGTGGATCGATTTGACTTTGGAAATCATAATTATTATTACCAGAGTCCTACGGTTAGGAATGATATTTATAATATCCTTTTTAATAGAACTGAGTCACTAGAAAAAACAAGGGAAGAATTACGTCACGAACGACGGCTCGTCCTACAATTTCCGGCTAAGGATTAAATGTTTATTCCAGTAATTCTAATCGGATAATATCTTCTTCCAATTCTTTGATCTTAGAACCAAATTTTTTCTTGTTCATTAATTCTGCTATATACATAAGCACAACTGTAATACTAAAGAAAATTCCGATTCGGATTATTAGAGCTTTTGGTGAGCTTGCTTCTGTAGTCCAACGAGAAAAGTAAAAAGCATACAAAAGTATCATAGCAAGAATCCCCCAAATTCTCTCGACAACCAAAGCAGATTTAATAGTTGCCTTATTGTGCTTTAGATTATCTAACAAACTACTTTCTGAATATAAACCATCATCCATTTTTTTGTATCTCTTATAAAGAATAAAAGAGCCCACTGCATAAATGAATGCAAATAATAAATGGAAGTACGAATCTTCGTTACCTGTAAATTTATAGTTGTAGTCAAAGTTCAACAAAGCGATTAGAATAAAAAGAAATACAAATGCAAAACAAAAACTTGCTTTAATTTTTAGACTCTTTTTTAATGATATGATGTTTAAACCGGACTTTGATTTTATAGCTTCCATAATTTCTTCTTTCTCTAAAATTTTATTTTCAAATCTTTTTGAAGACAAGTCTTTCCAAGCATTCTTTAAATCGATCTCGCTGTAATTTTTATTCATTATGGATCTTTTTAAATGAAGAAATGACATTTCCTTTTATTCTGTGAATCTTTACATTAAGATGGTTCGAATCTATTCCTAATATCTCAGCTATTTCTGTGTTTTTATATCCGTCTAAATGTAAAGACATTATCATCCGATCAACCTTGTTTAATTTTTTAATAATCCAATACAATATTTCATAATCCTTAGTCGGCATCACCATAGGAATATTTTTAGCTGTAATTTCTTGTGTTGTATTCTTCCTTACCTTCTTAGTAAAGGAGAAAACAGTATTAAGAGATAACTTATAAAGCCAGGTACTAAATTTTGAAGCTCTTTTAAAATTAGGGTATGACTTCCACGCTTGTAGTAAAACCTCTTGATATAAGTCTCGCTTATCTTCTTCTACATCCACATACAAGCCGATTACTTTATGAATGATGGCTTCATTCTCCTGAATTTCCTTCATAAAAGCATTTTGAAGCGTATCACTCATTGGCAATAAATAAAATCGATTTTTATTAGTTAGTAGTTAGAAAGATCAAAATATTACAAGAGATGGCGATTTTTTTAATTTTTTTTCAAAATCTCTAGTTTTCTTCACTTTAAGTCAATGATATTCAACTCAAACCCGTCCCAGTTGTTGTATTTTTACAGTCCCTATAATATAGTGTTAACCTTTTAAATTGATTACATGGCGTTTGATATTGAAATGATAAAAGCTCATTATGAAGCTTTACCGGAGAAAATTAAGAAAATAAAAGAAACCTTGGGTCGTCCCCTGACTCTTGCGGAAAAGATTTTGTACTCTCACTTGCATCCAGATTCTGAGATGAAAAATTACGGAAGAGGAAAAGATTATGTATTCTACGCTCCGGATAGAGTAGCGATGCAGGATGCTACAGCTCAGATGGCTTTATTGCAGTTTATGATGGCTGGAAAGGATAAAGTAGCGGTACCATCTACTGTACACTGTGATCATTTAATACAAGCGAAAATCGGTGCAGATGCCGATTTGCAAAATGCTATTAATACCAGTAACGAGGTGTTTAATTTCTTAGAATCAGTATCAGATAAATATGGAATCGGATTCTGGAAACCCGGTGCAGGTATTATTCACCAGGTGGTACTAGAGAATTATGCGTTCCCAGGTGGTATGATGATCGGTACAGATAGTCATACAGTAAATGCCGGTGGTCTGGGTATGGTTGCTATCGGAGTAGGTGGAGCGGATGCGGTAGACGTCATGGCAGGAATGCCATGGGAGTTAAAAAATCCTAAACTTATTGGCGTTAAGCTTACAGGAAAATTATCAGGTTGGTCATCTCCTAAAGATGTCATTCTTAAAGTTGCAGATATACTTACCGTAAAAGGTGGGACAGGAGCGATAGTGGAGTATTTTGGAGATGGAGCGATAAGCATGAGTTGTACAGGTAAAGGAACGATTTGTAATATGGGAGCAGAAATCGGTGCTACGACATCTACGTTTGGGTATGATGATAGTATGGATCGATATTTACGTGCGACGGATAGAGCGGATATTGCGGATGCTGCAAATGCAGTTAAAGAACATTTGACGGCTGATGCCGAATGTTATGCCGATCCAGAAAAATATTTTGATCAGGTAATCGAGATAAATTTATCAGAATTAAAGCCATTAATAAATGGACCGTTTACTCCAGATCTATCTACCCACGCTGGGAAAGAAATGACGGAAAAAGCGACTTCTAATGGATGGCCTTTAGATGTAGAATGGGGACTGATCGGATCATGCACAAATTCTTCTTATGAAGATTTATCACGTGCTGCATCCATTGCAAAACAGGCAGTGGATAAGGGATTAGCGACCAAAGCAGAGTTTGGAATAAATCCAGGATCGGAGCAAGTTAGATTTACTACAGAGCGAGATGGAATCCTTAAAATATTTGAAGATTTAAATGCTACGATTTTTACTAATGCATGTGGACCATGTATCGGACAGTGGGCGCGATATAATGATCCGATGAATGCACCTAAAAATAGTATTATCCATTCTTTCAATAGAAACTTTTCTAAACGTGCTGATGGAAATCCTAATACGCATGCATTTGTGGCTTCTCCAGAAATGGTAGCAGCAGTAGCCATCGCAGGAAGACTAGACTTTAATCCAGAAACGGATACATTGACTAATAATAAAGGAGAAGAAGTAAAATTTGATGAACCTACAGGATTTGAATTACCGCCTAATGGTTTTGCAGTGGAAGATAGAGGATTTAATGCTCCAGCAGAAGATGGTAGTAGCATCGAAGTAAAAGTAGATCCTAGTTCAGATAGGTTACAACTATTAACTCCATTTACGCCTATTACTCAGAGTGACATGACTGATATGCGTGTCTTGATTAAAGTAAAAGGAAAATGTACTACAGATCATATTTCTATGGCTGGGCCATGGTTAAAATATCGAGGACATTTACAAAACATCTCTGAAAACTGTTATACCGGTGCGATAAATTACTTTAATGACAAAGCAAATTCTGTTTTAAATTATGTAAATAATGATTATGTTCCTGTTCCTGATTCTGCTAAGGCATATCAGGCAAAAGGAATCGGTACTGTAGTTTTTGGAGAAGAAAATTTAGGAGAAGGATCTTCACGAGAGCATGCAGCTATGGAACCTAGATTCCTAGGAGTAAATGCAGTGATCGTAAAATCATTTGCACGGATCCATGAGACAAATCTTAAGAAGCAAGGTATGCTTGCTTTAACATTTATCGATAAATCTGATTATGATAAAGTGAGGCAAGATGATATCGTAACGATTGTTGATTTTGATCAAATGGCACCAGGGCAACCATTAACGATAAAGCTGGATCACCATGATGGGACTAACGATGAGTTTAAAGTATCACATACGTATAATCAAGCTCAGATAGAATGGGTGAGAGCGGGGTCTGCATTAAATAAAATTAGAGAAGATTTTATCTCTTAAAAATTATAGAAACGCCTATTTTGTTGAAGCCCTGATGTTTACATTGGGGCTTTTTTTATATATAAAGAATAAATATGTGTATCTTTTACCTATCTTCAAAGTCATAAAGACTGACAACACAGTATTTTTTAACAATTTAAAACGAAAACACAATGTGGAAAGAATTTAAAGAATTCATTTTTACAGGTAATGTAATTGACTTTGCAATCGCTGTAATTTTAGCAGGAGCCGTAGGACTAGTAGTAAATGGTTTTGTAAATGACATTATCATGCCAGTAGTAGGTGAGGCAATGGGAGGAAAAGATTTCTCTAGCATGAGACATGTATTATCTGC
Organism: uncultured Saprospiraceae bacterium; assembly: GCA_938015805.1. Classification (GTDB taxonomy): domain Bacteria; phylum Bacteroidota; class Bacteroidia; order Chitinophagales; family Saprospiraceae; genus JAHDHU01. Next base: position 37,786 of record CALLXF010000110.1, read on the forward strand.
AGCGGAGGTGGGAGCCGATGGTGTAGTAACTAAGGCAGAAAATGCTATTCGTTATGGTGCATGGATAAACTCTATTATCAACTTATTGATTGTAGGATTTGTACTATTTATGTTAGCTAAAGCTAAGATTAAATTTATGGGTGCTGCTCCAGATCCAGGACCGACTCCTGACCAAGCATTGCTTACTGAAATTAGAGATGCTGTAAAAAGCTAATCTATCAATAAAATTTAGATTTATAGAAGCCCTGTCATTTTTGATGGGGCTTTGTTTTTTATATAACCTGTTTACTTAATTTTACTAAAAATTAGAGTGATGAGAAAAATAGAACACATCGGAATTGCCGTAAAGAATATAAATGATGCAAACCATCTTTATGAAAAATTATTAGGAACCAAAGCTTATAAACAGGAGATTGTAGAATCTGAAAATGTAACAACCTCTTTTTTTAGAGTGGGGCCTAATAAGATAGAGCTAGTAGCCGGACAAGGTGGAGATGCAATTTCTAAGTTTATAGAAAAAAGAGGAGAAGGTATTCACCATATTGCTTTTGATGTACCAGACATAAAAGCGGAGATGGTTAGATTAAAAGCTGAAGGTTTTACCTTGCTTAGTGATGAACCTAAGAAAGGAGCTGATAACAAATGGGTATGTTTTGTACATCCTAAAACAACAGGAGGAGTTTTAGTCGAGTTATGTCAGGAGATTTCTACAACTTAAATGGATTTTGATATTTATCAAATATCTATCGCTATTATTGGCGGGTTTATAGCCGGAGGGATAAATACCTTAGTAGGCTCGGGTTCCGCAATTACATTAAGCATACTGACAGAGGTTATGGGGCTTCCGCCTAATGTTGCTAACGGGACAAACAGAGTAGGCGTCATAGCTCAGTCTCTTACGACGTCTACCAGCTTTTATAAAAATGGAAAATTTGATATAGTTTTTAGAAGTAAGTTTTTTGTTTTTTTAATTACTATCGGAGCTTTTGCAGGTGTATATGTCGCTACTGTTATTTCTAATGATGCTTTTAAAGAAGTGTTTAAATATCTGATGATACTCATCTTTTTTGTCATTTTGATAAAACCTAAAAGATGGCTAATAAAGACTCAGATGGAGAAAGTTATGAACCCATTCCTTGCTATTCCTATTTTTTTAGCTTTAGGATTTTATGGAGGATTTATACAGATGGGAATGGGCGTTTTTTTTCTAGCTGTACTTGTTTTAGTAGCAAAGTACAGTATCATGGATAGTAATGTTGTTAAAGCATTTTGCGTAGGTATTTACACAATAATTATTATCTGGTATTTTCATTATAAGGGTTTAGTGGACTGGGAAATCGGAGGGATACTCGCGATAGGGCAGGCCATAGGAGGCTTTGTTACAGCTGAATTTGCTTCTAAATCTAAAAATGCAGATCTCTGGGCCTATCGCTTTTTAGTGGTTGTTGTATTTCTAATAATTTTAAAACTGTTTGGGATTATAGCATTTTAATAACAGTCGTTTTCAATAAAATATAGATGTGATTAGCATTTGTATATATTTATAAAACATTTGTAATAAAAAAGAGGCTGTCTCGTAAGGGATAGCCTCTTTTCATTTTAAGTTGTGATGAGCCATGAGACTTCATAGCACTTATATAGCATTTGATTGGTTCTGACCTTTGGTGAGTTCTCAGGTTCTAGATATAAATAAAAAGGTCTA
>CALLXF010000111.1 GCA_938015805.1 uncultured Saprospiraceae bacterium
ATAAAATTCATTCCTGAACGAACAGCTTCTGCTTTTCCTCCATTTTCAGGCATGTTAAACACTATAATTTGATCTTCTTTTCCATTGGCGAAAGCCTCTAATTGAACAAGTGTTTCATCTTTACTGCCATCGTTTACAAAACATAGCAAGTAGTTAGGGTTTGCGTAAATAAATTTTAGAAATTCATCAAATTTTAGTCTTCCAGCCTCATTATAACAAGGTATAATAATTACATTTTTCATCTGTTGCAGTTGTTTTTTCTTCAAAGGTGCGGGCAAACAAAGGCTGAGAAACGAGGTATTAGTAGAAGGGTAGGGGCTACCCGATTTTTGGTCTATTTCGCCCGATTTTGGTTTTAACAAGATCACAGATTATGTGTCTTATATATGTGTAGCTTTTTATGAAGTGATTTAATAACTTACCTTAGTAGTTGATCAGAAAATCATTGGATAAATCCAGACAATATTACCTTGCAGCCATACTTCTAGGCTTGCTATTCCACGGAACGGTTATGGCCTTTACCGTAGAGAATACCTACGATGCCTATGTGCATATGTTTTTTGGTGGGCATTATGCGGAGACCTGGTTTGAGACTTGGAATTATAAATGGTATACCGGCTTTACGATGACTAGTTATCCTCCATTAGTGCATCAGATTATTGCTATTTTATCTAAAGTGGTAGGTTTAAAAATGGCTTTTATCACATGGGGAATGATTATGGTTTTATTATTTGTGAGAGGCGTTTATCATTTTTCTCAGATATGGGTAGATCGTGTTTCTGCTGGATATGCGGCGTTGTTAGCAGTGATTTCTTCATCATTTATAGAAGCTTTACACGTATTTGGTCAGCTACCTAGTTTAACGGGAATTGCGCTACTTTTAAATGCTTGCCCAGAACTATATCGATGGATCAAAGAGGAAGATCGTTTTCGTTTTTTTACTGGAGTGACCATTGTAGCTTCTGTAACTGCAGCACATCATGTATCGACTATTTTTGGGATGGTATTTTTTGTGGCTCCAGTTTTAGGGGTTGCTGTTTTAGATAAGTGTATCATAGCACAAGGAGGAATAGAACATGTAAGCCTCAAGGATTTTATACAGGAGGTATGGAAGTTATTTCCTAAAGCGATACGGTTAGGACTCACCGTAATTTTACTGACTGTGGTTATTATATTTCCATATTGGTACTGGAGTAAAACAGACCCTATTTCTCAAGTTTCTATTCCACATGGGAGCAGAGCAAATTTTCTCAAGCAACAAAACTTAGGGTTAGTATTTTTTTTGATTCCGTGGGGAGCGATGCTTTTTTTCTTACCTGGACTATTTGTCCGAATGTTTAAGAAGAGAAATATATTTCTAGGACTTTCTTTTGCGTTGGCATTTTTACTTGGTACCGGAGGTACTACTCCTATTCCTAAAATGATTTTAGGAGAAACCGCTTTTAATATTCTGACCCTTGATCGATTTACTTTCTGGGCATCTGTAATGGCATTGCCATTTTTTGGGAGTTTGATTTATTCATTGTCAGAAGGAAAACTGAAAGGATTTATTGTAGATCGATTTAGTCAACGATTACATAAAGTCATTCTCTTTTTTACGATTACGGGTATGTTAGCAAGTAGTGCTCTAATAATAAATATTAGTAGCTTCCGACCCCTACAACCTGATCCTATAGATCCGATCCCCATTGCTAATTTTATGGATCGAGATGGTCATAACGAGTGGCGATATCTAACTTTAGGTTTTGGAGATCAGGTAGCTTGGTTAGCCGCTCATACTAGAGCATTATCAGTAGATGGAAATTATCACTCTGCAAGACGATTGCCAGAGTTAACAACTCGAGCTGTAGAGAGATTAGAAAATGCAAAGTATTTAGGAATGGAAGGCCTGGGTGCATTGCAGCAATTTTTAGGTGTTCCAGAAAAATATCATCTTAAATATATTTTCAGTAATGATAAGTTTTACGAACCTATGTTGTACTTCTACGGATGGACAAAATTATCATCCTTAGAAAATAACATCGATGTATGGGAACGCAAAGATGTTTTACCTCTTCCAGCGATCCTTCCTAAAAAAGATATTCCACGAGTGCAGAAAATTATGTGGGGTGTTTTACCACTTACCTGTTTGCTTCTAGCTTTTATTTTTAATTTTTATGGTAGACGTAAACGCATGTCATCTGCTGCTATTCCTGATTATCATTCTAAGAGTAAAGGCCTATATTATTTCTATTCCTTCTGGTTTATCATAATGCTAGGTGTCGGACTATTTCTGTTAGTGTCTATCTGGAATAAACAAAATCCGCATAAAAGCCCTGACCAATTATTACAAGCGTATTTTCATAAAATAGATTTTAAATATTTTGAGGAAGCTCATAAATTATTTGATCCAGAAACAAAGCCGAGTATAGAGCAGTTTTTACTAGAGCTATCATTAGAGGACGGACTGCTAGCGTCGTATGCAAAATTAGATAAGATAGAGATTAAGCCTATATCTGATTTAATGAATGGTAAGCAAGAATTTATGGTTCAGGCACATTGGCTTACAGCCGTAAAAGCCTATCAAACGACACATCATTTTGAGTTGCTAAAAAAGGATAAAAAATGGTTTCTTTTAAAAGAACCGACAGAAAAGAAAATTCCAGCGGACCAGTTTTTAAGATTAGCGGAAGTAGATTTTTTTAATCAGGGAAGAAGGAAAGCCACTACTTCTACTACGATTAGGGAAGACATTTTGGATCGACCAGAGATATATATTAACGAATCCCACTTAGTAAAAAAAGAAAGTAATTATTCGATTATCGGTTCGTTAATAAATGTCGATAATGATCCCGCGTTTATAACCATAGATGCCACTTTGTTTGATGCCGAAAATAGAGAAATAATCACCTATGCAGTAAGTGATCAGATTATCCATAATTTAATGCCTAAGGAACAAACCGTTTTTAGAATTGATTTTGAAGATATTTTTTGGCAACAAACTAAAAGCCAATTCCCAGAGAAATTTGATCCGGAACTGGATGGCTCTTACGAATTAGATCGGATACCTGTCACCTTTACGTTAAATGTAAGGACGATGGTAACCGACGAGCGATTATATAAATTCTATGGAGTAGAGCATCATAAAGTAAATAATAGAATAGTAGGATCAATCGTAAATTATGGAAATCAAGAACTTGCAATTCCGCAATTATTAATAGCACAAAGAGATCAGGAACGACTAAAGTGGGTCTCTGCTCATTATTTACCTAAAGGGGTACGACCGCAAAGGAGCAAAGATTTTTCTATAGACTTGGTGGATGTCAAGAAAATAAAATTAATCCAATCAGGTACCGATAAAAACCTTTTAGTCAATGCGGTAAGCAGGAGCGGAATGAAAGCTTCTCTGCCGGAAAATTATTCTGACGATATGGTAGAAGATGATTATTTTATTCAAGTAAACAGTTTAGTAAATTTTAAGAATTGAGAAAACGATTTTGCTATATCATCTTTTTATTTTGTTTGGCTTGTCAGCCGAATGACACGATCGTTAGTAAAGTAACAGAGTCGTTTGTTTTTAAATTATCTGCAGATCAAATTATCGCAGGTGAAGGTATAACCTTACAGATACTAAATAAAGAGAAGTATAACGGTAAAGCAAAACTGTTAATCGAGTCAGGATTATCCATTAGATATATTGATTTAACTATTGATAAAAATAGTGTGGACATAGATGTTAATGCGGATCAATTAATAGATGCTGGAGTAGTGAATATTATGCTACTAGTAGGAGGCGAAATAAAATATCAAAAAGAACTAACCGTTCTGGCATCAGATATTGTTAACCCTATAGAATTATTTACAGGTCCTAGTACCATATGGGTAAACGATATTCAAAAGTCTATGCTTGTCGCTTTAGCCAAGGATCAATATGGGAATGCTGCTCAAGAAGGAGAACAGATTTCTTTTAAATCTAGATATCCTAATTCGGCTGAAGCCGAGTCTATCATAGAAGTAAAAAACCAACTTGCCTATAAGATTGTAGATAGTGATTTTGAGAGTGGTAAAATTCTTATGGGTATTAGTGAAGATCGATCTAGTGGAAAAGAACAGAGAGTAGATGTTGTACAATTGTGGCCGGAGGAAATAAAAATTCAATTGGTAGAATTACTACCTTATGCCGATAGTAGGCAGTTTTATAAATTGAATACTTCTGTGCTCAGAGATGTCAATGGAGATATTATTCCTGATGGTACTATGGTCGAATTTATAAGTCATTTTAAAAAACGAAAAGCAGCTTATAAGTCATATACCATAGATGGCGTTGCTAATGTATATATTAGGAATCCTTCTTTTCCTTCGCTCTGGAATGTTTATGCACAGGTAGGAGGAAATGTTGTTAAAAGCAATACAATAAAGCTCGATTTTAAGTCTAATGTAAAAGATTTATCTTATAAGATTACGGATCGAGAAATAATCGTAGGACCGATAACGAGTTATATCGGGCAGTATATTCCTGATGGCACTAGGGTATATCTATTTGTAAATAAAGAAAGAGTGAGGGAAGAATCAGAAGATGGATTTGTTAGATTTGAAAGACCAGATGATCTGTCTAACGTGATCATAAGAGTAGCAGGAGAAACTTATACTGTAACAGATGACTGATCATAGAATCTCATATCGATGGTTAGGAGGTGTCCTTTTTATAGGGCTATTTGCAATCATATTGTATGGACTATCCTGTCTTTATTCCTATTTTAATACAGGAGCGAGTAAGAAAGATATTTATCATGCAGATGTAGCTTACTTTGAAGAAGTACAACCTCATGTTACATGGATAAATGATGATAATAATATAGAAGGAACTATTAATCCATACATTAGAAGGGATATCGCTAAGGCATATACATCGGCCATAAGAGCATTAGATATATCTCAAAAATTAGATGAAGACGTAGCTCTAAAAGAACACTTTACACTTCCTCTTGCTCATAAGATTAGAACCTCGTTAGATACTAATCATCTGGTGGATTTTGAAAGAGTTCATCTTACTCATACGTTACAATTGCATTTATTATCTCTGGATAAATCGGTAGTCAGTTTTACAGATGTGCAGTCTAGGATAAAAAAGAAAGTATCAGGAAATTATATCGATGACCTTACAGTGTATCACATAAATATGATACTAGTTGATGGGCGATGGAGGATCGATGCATTAGAAAAAACAACTCCGACAAAAACACTTCCAGAGTTTAATAAAACTCAGTTACATGAAAAACTGATTTTAGCTAAAGGGATAAATTATTATCCATCTGCTACTCCCTGGAGAGCGTTCTGGACGGAGTATGATACTGTAATAATCGAAAAAGATTTAGCGATAATAAAAGACTTAGGCTTTAAAACCGTTCGATTTTTTATTCCGTTCAAAATATTTGGAGGAGGGAATGTAGATCCTCTAATGTTAGAAAAGATGGATCATTTGGTAGCTGCAGCTAAAGCCCAAAATATTTATTTAATTCCGACTCTATTTGATTTTCCGATCGGATATGAGTTAGATAAATACCCGATGTATGATCGACATTTAGAAATATTGCTAACTAGATATGACAAGGTAGAGCAAGTCCTTTATTGGGATCTAAAGAACGAAGCCAATTTAGATTTTGAGCATTTAGGAAAGGAACAGACTATGGAATGGCTTTCTTTTATCATAGAACGAGCAAAAATATATTCTTCTAAACCGCTTACACTAGGATGGTCTGACTGGTACTATGCAGATCTGTTTTGCAATCAATTAGATATCGTTTCTTTCCATTATTATAAAGAGGTACTCCAATTAGAAGAGGCTATAATTTCTGTTAAATTAAATTGTGATAAACCTATAGTGGTCTCGGAGTACGGGATGAGTACGTATAATGGTTTTTGGCCTGGAGGACATACTGAGCAAGGGCAAGCAGAATATTACAAAGGTGTGGAGGAAATATTAAATGACCAAGAAGTTGGTGGCGTAGCATGGTGTTTATACGATTATGGTGAGGCTCCTCGCAATGTATTTGGATGGAAGCCATGGATTAGAGCGACTCAAAAAAAATACGGAATTCTTACAGTTGATGGCAATCGGAAGAAAGTCTCAATTGAAACTAAGTAGTGTTTTAGAGAAGCACAAAAAATTGACACCGTCACTAAATTCTAAAACCTGCGATAATTATTAAATTAGAATTTAGTAATGAAGCTTACGCTAATTCAGTCTAAGGGATGCCTATTACTTGTGTATGAGTGATTTTAATATGGCACTATGTCGATTTGAGTGGGTAAAAAATATCTATTCCATTCTGATTGTCATTTAAG
>CALLXF010000112.1 GCA_938015805.1 uncultured Saprospiraceae bacterium
AATATTGTCATAAGTACAACATTATCTTAATTACCACTATTACTGGGACTACTATCCGTAGTATTCCTTACCTTTGCAAATCTCAAATGAGCTCATTTTAAAGCATGTCAAGCGATTTACAAAATCAGATAGACAAAACTAAATTACCTGAACACATAGCAGTGATTATGGATGGTAATGGAAGATGGGCAAAGCAAAAAAATATGCCTCGCGTTTTTGGTCACAAAAACGGTGTTACTTCTGTTAGAGAAATTACAGAGGCTGCCGCCGAATTAGGCATTAAATACTTAACCTTATATGCTTTCTCAACTGAAAATTGGAATCGACCTGCTTTTGAGGTTACAGCTTTGATGACTTTACTAGTAGAAACCATTAGGGATGAAGTTGCCACTTTGAACAAAAATAATATTAAACTAAATGCCATTGGGGACATAACCAAGTTGCCTAAACGTAGTTATAAAGCTTTAGTAGAAGCAATAGAAAATACTAGTTCTAATAATCGGATGACTCTCAATCTTGCTTTAAATTATAGTTCCAGATGGGAAATTATAGATACTGTTAAAAAAATTGCAGAGCAAGTAAAGAAAGGGGATTTAGAAATTGATGATATAAATCAAGATTACTTTAGTGGTTTTTTAAACACAGCGGGAATGCCGGACCCGGAATTACTTATACGAACCAGCGGAGAAAAAAGGATTAGTAATTATTTACTCTGGCAACTCGCATACTCCGAATTGCATTTTGTAGACATTTATTGGCCAGATTTTAGAAAAAAGCATCTATACGAGTCCATTATAGAATATCAAAGTAGAGAAAGACGATTTGGGAAAACCAGTGAGCAATTAGTTTAAAATTTAGTTAAAGAAATACATTAGATTAAAATAAAGTAAAATCCTCGTATTCTTGTACGTTTCAGAATAGCTGTTCTATTTAAAACAGGAGGATATAATAATTAAATATGAAATTTAGGATCTTAAGTGTTGCCATTCTTCTTCTAGGCATGTTTAGTGCTCAAGCTCAAGATACGATCAGTATATATGATTATAGCGTCAGAGGTGAGTTTGAGATAGGAGGTGTAGAGGTAATCGGAGCAGAATCTAGAGACAGAAATGCAATCCGCTCTATAGCAGGTCTTGCTGTGGGTAAACGGATAGAAATCCCAGGATCCGATATTCCTACAGCTATGAAATCTTTACTCCGTCTTAAACTCTTTGAAGACGTACAAATTGTTAAAACAAAAACAGCTGGTGACATTGTATTCTTAGAAATTCGACTTATAGAAAGAAATACACTCTCTAGATATTCTTATAAAGGAGTCAAAAAATCTCAACATGATGATCTTAATGATATCGTTCAGTTGGTATTAACTAAAGGAAGTATAGTTACAGAAGATCAGAAAAATCTGGTAAAACAAAAAATCAAAGAGTTTTACATGCAGAAAGGTAAACTGGATGCATCCATAAATATTCAAGAAATTGTGGATACAGAGAAAGAAAATGCAATAAGACTAGTTTTCGAGATCGATCCTAAAGAACGAGTTAAAGTAGAAGGAATTTATGTTTTTGGAAATAAAAATCTCTCTTCCCGTAAGGTGAGAAAAGCAATGGGTAACACTAAGCAAAAAGGAACCCTATTTAAAAAGACAAAATTTGTAGAAGCAGATTATGAGATGGATAAATTATCCATTATTGATAAATATAATAGTAAAGGTTTCCGTGACGCTAAGATTGTAAAAGACTCAGTTTGGAGAAATGCAATCGGTGATATTATGATAAAAATATGGGTCGATGAGGGGAATCGATATTTCTTTAGAGATATTAAATGGAAAGGAAATTCTAAATATTCTAATGATCAACTTACAAGAGTATTAGGAATTAATGATGGTGATGTTTATAATGCCGAACTGTTAGAAAACAGATTACGATTTAGCCAAGATGGAAGAGATATCTCCTCCCTTTACTTAGATGATGGTTATCTATTTTTTGATGTCCAACCTGTCGAAACAACTGTTGAAAATGATTCTATAGATCTAGAGATGAGAATTTATGAGGGTCCGCAAGCGACTATTGCTAATGTCATTATTAACGGAAATGATAGAACTCATGAAAATGTAATCCGTAGAGAACTACGTACACAACCAGGAAAGAAATTTAGTAGATCTCAGATTATTCGTTCGCAAAGAGAAATCATGAACTTAGGATTTTTTAATCCTGAGAATATGGACATCCAGACTCCAGTAAATCCACAAAGAGGAACAGTAGATATAGAATACACAGTAGAAGAAAGACCATCGGACCAATTAGAATTATCAGCTGGTTATGGAGGAGCAAGTGGATTATTAGGAACACTAGGAGTTACCTTTAATAATTTTTCTATTGCAAACATCCGAAAAAAAGAATCATGGAGTCCACTACCACAAGGTGATGGACAAAAATTATCTCTAAGAGCTCAGTCTAATAGTCGATTCTTTAGATCTTTCAATGCCTCTTTTACAGAACCTTGGTTAGGTGGTAAAAAAAGACAAGCCTTTACAGTCGGTGCGGTGCATTCGTCATTTGATTATTCTTTATTTGACGCAGGGTCCCTAAAAATAACAAGGGCATTTGTGGGATTAGGATCTCAGCTAAAATGGCCTGATGACTTCTTTTCTCGTAACACGACACTTACGTTAGAGAGAATCGCATTAGATAATTATGGAAGAGGAAATTTTAGAGTAGATGCTGGAGGTGATAATACCGTAAACATCACAAACGGTGTGTTTAAAAACTTTAGCATTAAACAGATTTTTACCAGAAGTTCTGTAGCCGAACCTATTTACCCTAGACGTGGATCTAGAATATCATTATCCATACAGCTCACACCTCCTTATTCCCTATTTAGAAGTGATGATTACTGGGTGGCGACAACTGAGGAAAAAAATACTATTTACGGAGACCTACTTAGAAATTGTGGTCCGAGATGTGTTATTACAGATGCACAACGAGCCGATGCTGTCAGCCAGTTTGAGGAAGGAAGAAAGCATGAATGGCTTGAATATCATAAATGGAGATTTGACGCGGAGTGGTATTATAATATATTCAACAAATTTGTAATCGCAGCAAACGCAAAAATCGGAATACTGGGTTCTTATAATAGTTCTATTGGGTATTCACCTTTTGAACGATTTGAGCTTGGAGGAGATGGGCTCTCTAACCAGACCGTAGGAATTACAGGAATCGATATTGTCGCATTGAGAGGTTATGAAGTAGACGAGGTTAGGAATACGACTAATCTATCTTCAGCAACTGTGTTTAATAAATTTACAATGGAGCTGAGATATCCACTATCTCTAAATCCATCTTCATCTATTTATTTCCACACCTTTTTACAAGGAGGAAACTCTTGGGGTAGCTTTGATGAATTTAATCCTTTTGATCTCAAAAGATCTGGAGGATTTGGTATGAGAGTATTCCTTCCGATGTTTGGGTTATTAGGATTTGATTATGGATTTGGGTTTGACAAAAACCTACCAGAAGGTTCTACAATAGGATCTTATGGTAAGTTTAGTATCGTATTAGGATTTGAGCCAGACTAAAAAAAATTAAACTATAGACTTTTAAATATTTGACAAAAAGGAGGGTATTCGATTTAAAAGCCATAAATAAATAGTTACGTCTTTATCGATTTGCTTTTATCTGGATCAAGGTTAAATGTATAATAGAGAAGATTAAAAATGTACTTATGATCCACCTAAAACCAAGTTTTCTAAGATCAATAAATCAATTTTAATCAAAACTTAATCTTTCGTTAAAAAATAGGAAAATTTATATCATTAGATATCTTTACCGTCTTTATTAAAAATAAACTACATGAACCATAAAATATTATTTACACTTTGTCTTTCTTTTCTAATTTGTTTTGGCGTACAAGCCCAAAAATTTGGGTATGTAAACTCATCGCAATTACTTGTGGATATGCCAGAAGTTAAGCAGGCTGATGCCCAATTAGAAACTTACCAAAAACAACTAATCTCTAAAGGAGAAAGTATGGTTAAGACTTTTGAGGCAAACTATCAGGCTTATGCAGCAGAGGCCAACACTGGAAATCTTTCTAAGGTGCAGATGCAAACTAAAGAAGGAGCACTGACTACCGAACAACAAAACATCGCTAAGTATGAACAAGAAGTTCAGATGAAGCTAATTCAAAAAAGAGAGGAGCTTTACAAACCGATCTTAGCGAAAGTACAAACAGCTATAGATGCCATCGGTGCAGAAGAAAATTACACCATGATTTTTGATACAAGCACAGGAGCATTATTACATGCTAATTCTACAAAAGACTTATTATCTAAAATAAAAGGAAAACTAGGTATATAAAATTTAAAGTCTTTAGCTCTAAAGATATTTTGAAATCATATGACGATCAGCTACACCGATTAGCTGGTCGTCTTTTTTTATACCCACGATAGCGATTCCGGTCTCATTCATTTCTTCATATACTTCACGTAGACTATCATCAGAGTCATGTATACCGTATCGATCTGACATTAATCTAGACACGGTACTATCTGAACTGATCCCTTCTTTTAAGTAATATAAAATATATTGTTCCGGAAAGCTGCCGACTATATCTTCACCATTAAAAACCAAAAAGTTTTTTTCCTCGCTTTCGCGAAAGCGTAAAAGCACATCTGAAAATAAGTCGGTATTCTGAATTTTAAAAAAAGTGGCGTTAGCAATATCTCCTACTTTAACACCCGATAACCGAGCTAGTACTTTATTATTTTTTCCTTCATTATGAGCAGCGTAAAATACAAAGGCCCCTATAAAAGCAAGAATTATATCCCCTCTCCAAAAAGCAATGCCTACAAACCCAATAGCACAAATTTTCCCAATGATGGTGGCAATATGAGTTGCCCTAACATGACCGATTTTCATTGCGAGTGAGGATCTCACAAGTCTTCCTCCATCCATCGGAAATGCAGGAATCATATTAAATAAAAATAAAAAAAGATTGATCACTATTAGCAAGCCGATAAAACTCCGCAAATTGTTATCTAATAAACCACCTATTCCTATTTCAAAAATTTCTACTCCAAACAGTATTAAAAATAAGACACCCAGTATTATTGCAATAGCAATATTTACCATCGGACCTGCAAGCGTCATTAAAAATTCCTGAATCGGTTTTTTAGGAATTCTTTCTAACCGAGCTACCCCTCCTATGGGAAAAATAATGATATCTTTTGTTTGCACTCCATATTTTCTAGCCATAAGGGCATGTCCATATTCGTGTAAAACGATACATAAAAAGACGGTTAATGTTAAAGCCACCTGAAATAAAAAAGAAATCAAACTTAATCCTTCTTCAAAAGACTGATAGGCAATGTAAAAAAAGATAAATCCAAAACTCCAATGAATAAAAACAGGAATTCCTGCATACGTTCCGATATGTAAAGAGGGACCAGACTGGGATTTACTCACGACTCTTTTAAGATTTGCATTAAGGTACGGAAGGCCACATACTGATTTGCATACCGCGTCGCATGATCTTGCTGAAGCGTTTTAGCATGATGGCTTTGATAATCTTGAAAGGTTTCCATGTCTTGAGCCACGTATTGTATGGCAAAGGTCCTACCATCATCAGCCTCTTCATCAAATAACTCTGACATACGATAAGATAAAAATTTACCAGTTTGCATCACATCTGGGATATGGGTCTCACTCATCCACTGTATCCAATCGTCAGCTTTCTCTTTTATTATTTTTACCGTTACGTTATATAAAATTTTATTGGACATCATCTCCTCTTAATGTTCGATATTTTTTTCTGGCGTCTACAGCTAGCGTACTATTAGAAAAATCAATAAACAACAATTTGTACAATGCCTCAGCTTTTTCTAAATCTTGTAACTGATTTTCATAAAGTGAAGCTAGCTCAAAGATTGCATTATCACATCGGATCTCTTCATTAAAATTATCGATAATAGACTGGAAAGCTGTAACCGCTAAATCATATTTTTTCTGCTTGGTATAAATCTGCCCTTTTTTATACAAAATATCATCTTCTAAACCATGCTCAGGAAAAACAGTAATAATCGAGTCTAATTTTATAAACGCTTTATCGTATTGATTTTGAAAAATAAATAAGTCTGCCTGAGCAAACATCTTTAAAGGAACATCTGTAGTATCCAGTCCCATATTATCCATAATAAATACTGACATATCTATTGCATCATTAGAAATCAGCTTAGAAGTAGCAGCTTTAAGGATATCAAATTGTTCCTGTGCCCACTCAAAATCGCCATTGTAATAAGAAAGCATGGCATTGCGATACCTTGCCTTCTCGCCTAATAACTCTTCCTTAAACTCTTTGTCTACTTGTGAGTAAAGTAACGTAGATTCCCAAATTTCTCCACCCATGAGATAATAATCTGCTAGACTTATTTTAGCATTGGCTCGTGTATATTTATTAATACCTTTTAGATCTTTTAATTCCTCTAGTAACCCGATTGCAGCATCTAGATTTTCTAAATATGTCGCTTGTAGTCTAGAGTAATCCATCATCAGCCAGGCAGTCTGCGTATTTCGCCCAAATTCTACTAGAAAAGAATCGTACTCATTTACCAAAGGAAGAAAATCACTTTTAGAGTAATCATAATTTTGTACGATAGCATTTTTTCTCGCTAAAAGCATGTTTTTCTTAGACTCAAAGTAGTAGCTAGAGTTCTGACCTTTTGTATCAATAATATACTGATATCCTTTTATAGCGGCATCATAGGATTTATCTATACGAGCGGATTCTGCAATATCAAAAACACGTTTACCATTCTCTTCCATTCTACGATCTATCGATCTTGCTTGTCTCAAAGCCTTATCATAATCTCTTTCTTGTTCAAAAATCCATTGGAGTAATTCTGGAAACTGATTGTTCTCTGGATCAGTCTGGATCTCGTCGTAGAGCTGTATTTTTAATTCTTCTCTCCCATCCTCATCTAATACCCTACTCATGGTATTTTTGAGACTAAGTATATTTTTAGGATTATTTTTTAAATTCCTAATGTAGTAAGTGATGGCATTTTTTATGTCTCCTTTTCTACGATATGTATCTGCTATATTGTAAGAGAACATATCCCTAGGATTAGGGATTTCCATACCTTTTTTATACACCTCGATAGCAAGATCATACTTTTTTAAAGTAACAAAAGAACTTCCCAATTTGCTGATCCCAGCCATGTTTCCTGATGCTGCTTCTATGGCTCTTACATACTCCTTTTCCGCTTCATCATCTTTTCCCTGCCGCTCTAACATGTTTCCCAGTGTAGTATAAAGCTGTATTTCTTTAGGACGCAATTCGATCTCTAATCTGATCTCATCACTAGCTTTATCAAATTCTTCTAATGCAAGTAAGCAATCGATATACTTATTGAAGTAATAAAAATTACGGCTAGCTTGCTCATAGAGATCACTGTAGATCCCCGCGGCTTTTTCATATTCACCAGAATTATAATATTGATTAGCAAGACTCTGTTTATTTTTCTGAGCAGATAATAAAAAAGTAAAAAAGCTAAAAACCACTAAGAGACCGACTCTCCTCATAAATGTTATTTCTATAGACTATGACGTTATTTTACTGTACATAGTATTGAAAAAAATGGTGAAATTATTATTACAAATAAAAAAGGCCACCTTTTTACAAAGATAGCCTTAATTTTTATCTAACAACTAGATGGAATTATCCTTCTAGTTTGAATTTAACAGGTAGTGTATATAAAACTTTTACTGGTCGTCCTCTTTGTTTCCCAGGAATCCATTTTGCACCCATACTATTCATAGACTCTACTACTTTCTGAGCTGCTCCTCCTGTTCCTGCACCAGGGTCTCTTACAAGATTAATATCAGTAACAGAACCATCTTTTGCAACCACAAATTGTATTACAGCCATTCCCTCTACCCCATTCTCTCTCGCTATTGCTGGATACTTTAAGTTCTTATATATATAAGATAACATTTTACCTTTTGCACACTCTTCTTTTTCCTTGTCCGATCCTCCTTGTTCCTCACATCCAGGGAATCTAGGCATCTGCTCTACTACCTTAAATATTTCCTCCTCTTCTGGTGGTGGTGGCGGTGGTGGTGGCGGTGGCGGTGGCGGGGCCTCCTCCTCTGCTACTGGAGCATCTTCTATTACTGTTTCCTCCTCTACTGTCATATCTTCAAAAACAGGCTCTTCTTCTTCTATAATTTCCTCCTCTGGAACCTCTTCTATTACAGGTGGTGGAGGAGGAGGAGGCGGTGGTGGAGGTTCTGCAGTACGCGGTGGCTCCTGCTCTAAGATTTCATCTAATTCTAAAGCACCTTCTGGAATATAAATTTCTTCTTCATAAGAAGTCCAGCTAAAACCTAGTGTTACTAATAAAATCGAGGCTGCTAATCCAAACAATAAAAATGTCCTAGATAAACTAAAAGAATCAGCTTCTGGATATTTAGCTCTCCCTTTCATAGGAGACTGATTAGTTAGATTAGCATACTTTTCTTTTAATGACTCCGAACTCAAACCAGAATATCGGCTTCTTAAAAAGAAGATAATTCCTAGCACAAAAAGAACAAGTACAATCAGTACTAATCCTAGTGTCCCTCCCGTCAATGATAAGTCAATTCCCATATCACTATTTATTTAATTTATTAAATACTAGTATTCCTAGTATACAGCCTATAATATTAGCCATAATATCAAGAAATTCAAAATGCCGACCAGTAAAAAAAACATATTGCATACATTCTAAAGCTACGCCATACATAATTGAAGCAATTAGAACCCACACCCCTTTTTTCTTTCCTAAATTTTCTTTTAGAGCATACATTATTAAAAAAGATAATAAGCTATATGCTACAAGGTGAGCTAATTTATCGCCACCTGAAAAGTCCCAGGGATTTAGTTCTGTAGCCTTATCTGCAGACATTAACGAGAGTATCGCTAAGGCTAGCATATAAATAGAGACTACTATATATCTTATTACAGATACGGACAATATCCTTTGATATTAATATTAAGATGCAGTAAAAAATTGTTTTGGTGTATCACTTATAAATTTCTTGCAAATAAATTAAGCGGTGAGCTCACCATAGGCAGCAGCATCCATTAATGATTCTAGTTCCGCCACATCTTGGATTTCTACTTTGACGATCCATCCTTCATTATACGGATCTTCGTTGATTAGACCTGGGTTATCTCCATCAGACTCATCTAAAGCAGGATTAAATTCTAATACTTTTGCGGTCAGCGGCATAAATAATTCCGATGTCGTTTTTACTGCCTCCACTGTTCCGAAAACTTCATCCTTAGCAATAGTTTCACCGATAGTATCTATTTCTACGTATACTAGTTCGCCCAGTTCACTTTGAGCAAAATCAGTTACACCGATATACGCAATATTACCTTCCTCTACTCTGACCCATTCGTGCTCTTTTGAATACTTTAAATTATCTGGAATATTCATTTAGTATCTTTTTATTAGTTGGTTATTTAGTTGGTTAAAGTTAGCTATAAGCCTTCCTTATTATTAAGATATATTTAAATCAGCCTTTAAACTTTCCCATGTAACTGATTTTGGTCTTTCTAATGGCATACCTAGTGCTCTGGACCAGCATAAAGAAGCACATACTCCTAGGGCACGGCTTACGCCGAATAATACAGTATAGAAACTAAACTGATCCAATCCATAATGCATTAAGATCGCTCCAGAGTGAGCATCCACGTTAGGCCAAGGATTTTTTACTTTACCTAATCCTTTTAAGATAGGAGGCACGACCTCGAACATTTGCCACACTATATTAGTATAGGTACTATCTTTTATATATTCTTCTGCAAATATCCGCTGAGCCGTAAATCTCGGATCCGGTTCTCTTAATACTGCATGACCATATCCAGGAATCACTTTACGAGCGTCTAGAGTCGCTTGTACGTAATCTGCTATCTGTTCGTTAGTAGGCGTATCTGTTCCTAACTTCTTGGTCATTTCTAAAATCCACTTAATCACCTCTTGATTAGCTAATCCATGTAACGGACCTGCTAGTGAGGTCATAGATCCCGCATAAGACAAATAGACGTCGGCAAGAGTAGAATTTACTAAGTGTCCCGTATGAGCAGATGCGTTTCCACCTTCGTGATCGGCATGGATCGTAAGGTACAGTCTCATCAGACTACTAAAATCTTTATCATCATATCCTAGCATATGAGCAAAGTTGCCAGCCCAGTCTAGGTCATTATTCGCATTGATTGTATCTCCATCTTTCCATATCCTTCTATAAATAAAAGCTGCGACTACAGGAAGTCTAGCTAATAAATTCATAGTATCCTCATAGGTCGCATCCCAGTAATCATTTTTACCCATGCCCTCTGCATAACGCTTAGCAAAAACACTATCTGTTTGCATTGCCGTTATAGCAAGGATAAACTGAGTCATCGGATGGGTATCAGATGGCAGTGCATTTAGCATATTGTAAACATGTTCTGGAACATCTCTTCTTTTCTCCCACTCATCAGAAACCCACTCTGCTTGTTCTTGTGTAGGTAACTCTCCTACTAACATCAACCAAAATAACCCTTCAGGCATCGGTTCTTTACAATCAGATCGAGAGGGTAATTTTTCTTTTAATTGAGGAATGGAGTATCCCCTAAAACGTATTCCCTCTTCTGGATCCAGTTTAGAAGTTTCCCAAAGCATACTTTTTACACCTCTCATACCTCCCAGTGTCTGAGCAAGTGTTACTTCATCTAATTTTTCCGCACCTCTTTCTTTTAATGTTGCTTTTATCTCAGCTTTTAATGCTGTAGACTTCTCGAAAAATAATTTTTTTAATGGATCCATTTATGCTTTTAAAATTTAAATATGATTGTGCTTGCAGCGGCTAAAATTACGGAACATGTACCAATTATCTTTTACCTCTCCTTACAAATTTTAATCATTCTGTCACTGTAAAAGACTTTATACTCTTTATCGGACATTAATTGAGTGATTTTTGATCGTGATTAAAAACAGATAGTCCTTATTCTCGCTTTCTACATTACTTTTTTATAACTGTTTTTACCAACGACTTGTTCCGAATAGAGTAACAGAATTTAGATTTTATTGCATTTTATACCATTCATCCCTATCATTCTACAATTCGTCTTATTGAATTTATTAGAAGTCTCGGAATCTTTGATATTTGAGGCATAATCGCAAAAAATGAAAAATTCAATATTTACAACACTATTATTATTAGGTACGATTCTTAACATTGGCTTAAGCCAATCAGAAATTTCCGGAACAGTTACAGAAAAATCAGGCACTCCTATAATAGGGGCAAATGTATTTATAGAAGGAAGTTACGATGGTGATGTCACCGACGCAGAGGGGCATTTTCGATTTAAAACTGATCTTACAGGCGAACAATCGCTAACGGTTTCTTATCTCGGTTATGAATCAAAACAGATTGCTGGTTTAGTTTCATCATTACAAAACATACAAGTTCAATTAAGAGAATCTGCAGCCTCATTAGATGCGGTAGAGATCAATGCAAGTACTTTCAAAGCTGGAGATAATTCTAAACTTGCTGTTTTAAAACCCTTAGACATGGTAACAACAGCAGGATCTATGGGTGACGTGATAGCAGCGATACAGACTCTTCCTGGAACTCAGTCTAATGCAGAGGACGGAAGACTTTTTGTGAGAGGTGGAGATGCTAATGAGACAAAAATATATATAGATGGAATGAGAGTGTTTTCTCCATATACTCGAACGGTATCAGGTACTCCTAGTCGCGGCCGTTACTCTCCTTTTTTATTTAAAGGAACAAGTTTCAGCACAGGAGGTTATGATACGGAATTTGGGCAAGCATTATCAGGTGTCCTGGATTTAAACACTATCGATAATCCTAATCAGACCGAAACCAATCTTTCCTTGATGACCGTAGGACTCGGTATCGGACATACACAAAAAGGAGAAAAACAATCTGTCAGTTTCAGTACTTCATACATAGACCTTACACCCTACTATCTCGTCGCTCCTACTAGATTAAATTTTAGTAAGCCTTTTAAGGTTTTTTCCGGAGAGATGGTCCATCGCTATAACATCAAAGATGGCATTATAAAAACTTATATAGCTGGAGATATGGGCGGTGTAAGTTTAAATAATAAAAACCTCAGTACTAATGCTGACGAAGCTGTTTCTATACTCAACAAAAACATCTATGCTAACTCTAGTCTGACTAAACTGATAGATGATAAAACATCTTTAAGACTCGGAGTAAGCTATGGTCTTAATGATGATGATCTAGAGGTAGATAGCTTCCTGATGGACGAGCAATTACAGGGGCTACATGTAAAAACAGCTTTTAAAACTATACTCAGTGATTTTCATATCTTAAATTACGGGGCAGAATTTATCAATGAAAAAAATACTATTTCTAAAGGGCTTATCAGCCAAAATGCCTTTTATGAGGATGATCTTTCTAGGAATCAATACGCCTTGTTTGCTTCTACAGATTACTTTTTTAGTAAGAACTTAGCTTTTAAATTTGGGCTTAGAGGGGAGTATAATACCCTCTTAAAAACAAAAGAAATAGACCCTAGACTTACGATGGCTTATAAGCTGGGTAAAGAGAGTCAGATCAGTGCCTCTTATGGACAATATAATCAGGAAGTAGGAGCTCCATTTTTATTCTCTAATACTGCAGTTTCTAATGAGAAATCTGAACATTATTTACTGAATTATAACTACAAAAACAAAAAAACGATATTAAGACTAGAGACGTATTATAAAAAATATAAGGACCTAGTAACGTATGATTTTGATGACTTCCAGTTCCAGCAAGTGGCTAATGACGGCTTTGGAAAAGCATATGGTGTAGATGTATTTTTCAGAGCTGATAACCATATAAAATATCTCGATATGTGGGTAAGTTACAGCTGGCTACATAACGAACGTAAGTATAAAGATTACCCATCTCTAGTCACTCCTGCTTACTCCACAGATCATAATTTTTCTTTGGTTACAAAGACTTGGATTCCTAAACTAAAATCACAATTAGGTCTGACCTATAATTTAACAAGTGGACGACCATACGACGATAAAAACTCAGATGATTTTATGGCTGCTCGATCTAAGATGTATAATAATATCAGTCTAAGTTGGGCGTACCTGATATCACAGCAAAAAATATTTTTCGTTTCTGTATCTAACGTGACCCGCTTTAAAAACGAATATGGCAACAGATATGCAGATATGCCTAATAGTAATGGTGTTTTTGCATTGGAAATCATAAGACCTAATGACGATCAGTTCTTCTTTGCTGGTTTCTTTATAACCATGAGCAAGGATAAAATGAAAAACCAATTAGACAATTTGTAATTGCTAATTTGGAATATAACACTAAGGCAATTTCTATTACTCAAATTAACAAGCATAGAGTCTGAAAAATGGTTTAAATAAACCGATTGCATTCTAAAAACAAGTATGTCGTAAGAAGGTAAAAGCCTCTAGAAAGATCATATATATCACCCTAAAACTGATCAAGAAGATAACTATTACGACTCATCACGCTTATTCTACGGTTCGTCCACCTAAAGTTTTAAAAGGCTTTAAATGACTAG
Source organism: uncultured Saprospiraceae bacterium (assembly GCA_938015805.1). Classification (GTDB taxonomy): domain Bacteria; phylum Bacteroidota; class Bacteroidia; order Chitinophagales; family Saprospiraceae; genus JAHDHU01. The sequence goes on from CALLXF010000112.1 coordinate 13,615, forward strand.
ATATTTGAAGTATCAAAAAATTATTAACAACAACACAAAACAACATCATGAAAAATTTATTCAAATTATTTACACTTATATTACTTAGCTCTTTTAACCTCAGTGCTCAAGAAACACTACTCGCAAGTAATGAATCTCTAAATTTAAAAACTTGTACTCTTACAATCGAAATGACCGATTTTAACTCTGATAAAGGAGAGGCCTTAATTGCTATCTATGATTCTAAAGGCAACTGGTTAGGAAAATCTTACCAAGGCAAAAAATCAAGTATTGAAAATGGAAAAGCAATAGTAGTTTTTACAGATATACCTTATGGAACTTATGCAGCATCGGCGTTCCACGATAAAGACTTAGATGGAAAATTAAAAACAGGTTTATTTGGGATCCCTACAGAGCCATACGCAAGTTCTAGAGGAGCAAAAGCAAGATTCGGACCGCCAAAATGGAATGATGCAAAATTTGAATTAAACAGTGCTACATCTAAAGAAATCATTAAATTCTAACTTAAAAAGAAAAGACGTCGCCTCGCAAAAAATTGCGAGGCTTACTAAAACAACTTAAAAAAATATTATGAAAAATATCATCACGATTATCGCATTACTCTTAAGTCTATCTTTATCTGCTCAAGACCAGTATACACAGGGAATGGAAAAAGCATTCGGATTATGGAAAGAAAATAAAACCACTGAAGCTACTGCCCTTTTTGAAAGAATCGCACAAGCAGAAAAAGATAACTGGTTACCCTCTTATTACGCAGCTAATGTTTTAATATCCTCATCTTTCCAAACAAAGGATAAAACAACTGTAAATGACATGTTAGAAAATGCAAAAAAGCACATAGATAATGCCCATAAGATATCACCTGATAATTCTGAGATTACAACACTAGAAGGCCTGTTATACACTGGCTATGTCGCAATGGATCCCGGAACCTATGGCATGACTTACTCAGGTAAAATCATGTCTCTCCACCAAAAAGCGGTAGGGTTAGATAATAACAACCCTCGTGCTCATGCAAATCTAATAGGATATGAGATCGGAAGTGCTAGATTTTTTGGGACAGACTTAAGTACTTTCTGCGAGAGATTACAAAAAGTGATTCCAATGTTTGAAAATCAAAAACAAGATGTACCTTTTGCCCCATCTTATGGCTTAGATAGAGTAAAAGGATCTATGCAGGAGTGCGGATGTAAATAATCCTTATTACTTTAGAGAACAACAAGATGAACTTTCTACAAGAATTTATAAAAGCTACTAAGATACTCCTCGGAATAATCTGTGTCATGTTTTTTATCTATTGGCTTTTTGGATTTGGGTTATCATGGGATAATATAAAAGGGATACTCATTACTAATTCGCTGTTTTCCTATTCTTTTTATTTTGGAAATGTGCTAATCACTAATGGGTTAAACAAGTGGATGCCATGGAATCCCGAGCCTAAAAAAAGAGCGATATACGGTACCATCATTACTTTGGTTTTAAATTTAGTATTGACGTTAGTAGTCGTTACGATGGTATCTGTTTTTGCTTTTGGTGGTTCTGCAAGATATATTTTTACGCCAGACGGAAAGCAAACAGTTTTTATTGCTTTCATTATCATCATACTGATCACTCTTTTACTTTACAGTGTTGAGTTTTTTAAAGAAATACAAAAAGAAAAATTACTAAACGAGACGCTCAGAAAAGAAAAAATTACTGCCGAACTTAATGCCTTAAAAGCTCAAGTAGATCCTCATTTTTTATTTAATAGTTTTAATGTTCTTTCTGGTCTGATCGATGAAAATCCGCCTCAAGCTCAAAAATTTCTGTCTGGATTATCTAAAATATATCGGTATGTTTTAGAAAATAGAAATGAAGACCTAGTAACATTAGAAGAAGAATTAAAGTTTGCCACTCAGTATTTAGACTTACAGAAAATAAGATTTGAAAATAGTATACATCTAAATTTAAATGTAGATCCATCTTTATTAGAAAAACAATTACCCGCACTTAGTTTACAATTACTGTTAGAAAACGCTGTCACTCATAATAGATTTGACACTCATAATCCATTACACATTTCTATAGAAACTAGATATGATTTTTTAATCGTAGGGAATAATAAACAAGATCGTAAAAAACTATCTCCTGGTAATGGTATGGGTTTAAAAAATATCCAACAACGTTACCAACTCCAAAAAATAAATAACTTTAAAATTGAAGATACTCCACAATCATTTATAGTCCACTTACCCTTATTACAAAAATGATCAAAGCCATAATAGTAGAAGACGAAGGCGTAGCTGCCAGAAAAATGCAACGCTTATTAGAAGCCCGTGATATCAATATTTTAAAAACAGTCATATCTAACGAGGAGCTCGAGCATGTTTTATCAAAAAAGGTTTTACCGGACATTTTCTTTATGGATATACATCTTAGCGATGGTGTAATCTTTGATCTATTGGCGAAAGCCAAAATAGAAGTTCCTATCATTTTTACAACAGCCTATGATCAGTATGCCATAAAAGCTTTTAAACAAAATAGCATAGATTATTTACTTAAACCTATAGATGAAGAAGAACTCGATGCAGCAATAGAAAAATTTAAAAAATCCCAACAGAAGGTCGACTTCTCTGCATTATCTAATTTACTCGCTTCACAAAACAAACCCCAAGATTATAAAGAACGGATCAGTGTCAAAGTAGGAGATAAAATCAGAAGTATTAATATCCAAGATGTAAAATTATTCTACAGTTCGGAAAAAATAAACTACCTTTTTAACATAGAAGGACGATCCTACCCAATCGATTATTCCATTGAAGAAATTTATCAAAAACTAGATCCAAAAGCATTTTTTAGAGTCAGCAGAGGCTATGTCGTAGCCATAGATGCTATAACCGATGTAATCACCTACTCTAATTCTAGGCTTAAGGTCAAAATAGAAAAAGGAGAAAATCATGAAATAATCGTAGCTAGAGATCGGGTAAAAGATTTTAAAGAATGGCTAGGTTAAACGATCATTTATAAATGCAAATTATAAATTCTAAGTTTATAAAAATCCAAAATCCAATAAGAGACACTTTGTTTGGTAATTACATCTAACTATTTTACTAATATAATGGCTACTGTTTTCAGAAAAAAATGCTCACCTTACGGTTTATAAAAATGCTAGATATTACTTATGATTGTTATCGATGATATCCTGGTCAGTGACGAACTGTTAGAAAAAAAATTTATTTGCGATCTAAATAAATGTAAAGGTGCTTGCTGTCAGCAGGGAGATTATGGAGCTCCAGTCGATAAAAAAGAGATGGATATCATCGCAAAAATATATCCCATCCTTAAGCCTTACCTCACGGAAGAAGCTCTTACGGCAATAGAAAAAAACGGACTCTTTAAACCTTATAAAAATGAGTCTTTCATGGGAACAAATCTACTCGAGGACGGTTCTTGTGTTTTTGTAAAAAAGAACGAGATCGGAATGCTGGAGTGTATGATAGAGAAGGCTTTCGCCAATGGAGAAACAGAGTATAAAAAGCCGATTTCCTGTCATTTATACCCAGTCCGGGTGATGGAAAATCCAGAGGTTAACCTCACAGCTGTTAACTATAGCGAATGGGATATCTGTAAAGCCGCGTGCGAACTAGGGATTAAAGAAAA
>CALLXF010000113.1 GCA_938015805.1 uncultured Saprospiraceae bacterium
AAAACACTATAAACAATAAAACTTATGTAATGCTGGGCAGTGTAGTTTTCCCAGAGGTTATTATCCACAAAAAAATGGTCCCACATATACTATTTCGATTCTTTTTCGAGATTCTAAAATACTATTTTTTAGGATTATCAAAAATCATTACTATTTATCAGAGTGTAATAATGGCTGTATGTTGATCAGAATGGGTGAGAGATTAAATGTTAGGTATACTCCTAAATTATGCAAGGATTGACCTTTTTGATTTTAAGGATTTAGGAGAGTTAAGAAATCAAAACAGTCTTGATTTTTTGTTTCCTTTGCTTCAAGGCAAAAGAAAAAGAGGCATTTGAATATGAACTTAAATGACAATCAGAATGGAATAGATATTTTTTACCCACTCAAATCGACATAGTGCCATAATAATCTATCTAAATACAATTCTTTTTGGGAGAGGTAAAATGACTAATTTATAGTTAATGTAAGTCACCTTGTTTATTATTTGATTTGGATTTATGGAATCTATTTAAGCCTGTTATCTTTGTAGCTTCTAAATAGAGAAACACTATGGCAAAGAAATCATCTATAAATATTGAGGTTCTTCTGGATGATCAGAACGTACCTGATAAGTTAACTTGGTCTTCATCTGATAGTACTAAAGGAGTAGAGGAGAGTAAAGCAATGCTTTTGTCATTGTTCGATAAAGAAAATTTAGAAACTGTAAAAATTGATTTATGGACTAAGGAGATGCAAGTCGTAGAGATGGATCGCTTTTTTTATCAAACCTTAAGAGCCTTAGCGGATACCTACTTTAAAGCCACCCAAAACAAAGAACTTGCCTCTGATATGAGACACTTTGTACAGTATTTTGGAGAAAAAACAGAAGTGCTTCCTAAAGCGTAATTTTTTTACAACTCATACTTCTCACCTCACCCTCTAACATATTATGATTTATTAATATGTTAATAAACTGTAATATAAGAACACAACATATTGCATTTAAGTTTAATATGTATTAATTTGGTTTTTATCGCTTTACGCGAATAGGAATAATTGATATTAAGTATTTTACATATTATAATAATTATATATATAAGTTTTTTTATATTTGATTGATCGAAATCAACTTTGCATGAATAACGTCGTAACCGCTAGATTTATAGAATGCCATGATTACCTAAAGTCTACTAATGTCATAAAATCTAGTAGGCAGTTTGCTATATCCATAGGTTATCAGCCGCAGTCATTAAATAACATTCTTAAAGGAAAAAGAGATGTTCCTCTAGAAGTACTGCGTAAAGCGATAGAGGAGTTTTCTTTAAATCCAGAATATATATTTTTGGGTACTGGTGATATGATCGCCTCATGCCCTGATAATGTTCCTGTAGTAGTTACCGATCAAAATAATGAAGAACGTATCGTTTACGTTCCTATAGCAGCACAGGCAGGTTATGGACACAATCTTACAGAGCAAACTTTTTTTCAAGAGCTTCCGACATTTTCCTTACCTGATTATAAATATCAGCAAGGGACTCACAGATGTTTTGATGTAGCAGGTGACAGTATGGAGCCTACACTTTTTGCTGGTGATAAAGTGATCTGTAGTTTTATACAGCCGCTAGACTGGACTCACGCCATTAAAGATCATTTTGTGTATGTAATCGTGACTAAAGGTGATGTTCTGGTAAAAAGAGTCGTAAACAAACTTAGAGAAAATCAGTGCCTAGAGCTGTTTTCAGATAACAACTATTATGATCCGTACATCATAGAAGGCGGCGATATTTTAGAGTTATGGTATGTAACGACTAAGATTTCTCCGTTTATGCCTTCTCCATCTCATGTACGAAATGCTTTACATGAGGAGATAAATATTCTTAAAGGTGATTTAGGTAAACAGTCTGGACTTATCCAAAACCTAAATAACACAATCGAAATTTTAATCAAACAAAATAGAACTCGTTAAATATATTTTTGCCAAGGTTTAAGCCTAGGTTCTATTATTTTTAGATTTTTATTTTCTTTAAAAACAGGATGTGTAAAAACGATCCCAAAATAGAAAAAGTCAACACTTGCCTTGATTTGAGGTAAACCTATAATTTCTTTCCACGCTTTAGTCATTCCCTCAGACCAGTATATATCATCGATCACTATGGCTGTGCTAGCATGAGCTTTGGCTAGGATTTTTGTAGTATAGTCTACCGTAGCCTCATATCTATGATTACCATCCACAAATGCCAGATCCACGTGTGGCATTTTTTTTAGCACCGACGCTAGCGTATCATTAAAATTACCCTCAGTAAAATGTACGTTTTGAACTCTAGCTCGGGTAGCCATGTTTTTTGCAATCGTAATGCTGTCATGATTTCCTTCTAAGCTTTGCACAGACGACTTTCCATTGGCTTTAGCTAGATAAATAGAAGAAATCCCTAGCGAGCTTCCGATTTCTAATATTTGCTCCGATTGCAGATGATCCACTAGTTTAAACATCATCTGACATTGCCATGCTGAGGACAAAGAATTTTTAGCCACCTGAGCAATTTGTTTTTTATGAGCATTACCTTTTTTAGATCCCGCACCGAGATCGATCATTTCCATTTGCTCCTTATTCTGCTCTAACTGCTCTCTTAAAAACTCCGCTTCATCAAATGCATAAAAGTGGCGGTCATCCATAATCTGAGTGATAAGCGTATAAAGAAATGGAGAATGGACTCTGTAGATGGTCTTTGAGTTCCAGTAAAATCGGATAGCTTGTAAGATCGTGTGCAATTGTTTTACTATTTCTTTTAATGCCCCGCAAAATAGTCGAAATTTGAGGTATAATTTTAAATATTCAATCGAATAAAAATTCTTTTTGATTTTGAGAGCATGGAAATCATTTCTGGTTTTACTTTTTCCTTTTGGAATCTTCGCCCAGATATCATATCTAAGTCTAGATGATCTATTAGTCGATGAGAGTAAAAGTCTTTTTCCGATTGGTTTTGCAGATTTAAATGGTGATTATCGCGATGATATTATACAACTAGATGCAGGTACTGATTTTAATCTATATATCCAAAACGGATCACTCAATAAGCCTGATATTTTTACCATAAATGATGCTATTCCCTCACAAGGCTGGACGATTTCTATTGCTGATTTAAATAAAAATGGCATGCAAGAAATTATGGTCTCTGGAAATGGAAACCAAACTTCTATATATAGTTTTTCTAACGGTAATTACCAGTTATCGCAGACTATACCAACTACTATTTTTTCTCAGGGATCTAATTTTGTAGATATAAATAATGACAGCTGGATCGACTTATTTATTTGTAATGACATCGGAGATAATAGGATTTATTTAAATGACCAGACTGGCTTTCTCGTGCAAGAGGTAGTTACAAACTGGAACACTGTCCCTCCTTCTGATAATTCGGGAAATTATGGGTCGGAGTGGGTAGATATAGACGATGATGGAGATATGGATTTGTACGTGGCTAAATGTAGGTTAGGGGTAACTGATACTACTGACCCTAGAAGGATAAATATTTTAATGGAAAATGATGGAGCTGGAAATTTATCAGAAAAGGCGGCTGACTATAATTTAGATATTCCGTGGCAAAGCTGGACAGGTAGTTTTGGAGATGTAGATAATGATGGTGATCTCGATTGCTATGTTGTAAATCATGATTACGCTCATCAGTTACTTAAGAATAATAATGGAATATTTCTAAGCGAGGAGGAATTTATAGGATTTCCATTTATAGATAATAGTATCCAGAGTATACTCAGAGATTTAGATAATGATACTGATTTAGATGTGCTGATAACTGGCCCTAAAGATTATGTTTTATGGAATAATGGAGATGGAAGCTTTGTATTAGAAGAGGAGCCATTTGGTCCTATAGACTGGTATTCTGCAGCTGTAGGCGATTATAATAATGATGGATTTTACGATGTCCTTTTGTCTGAGGCTAATAGTAGTTCTGTTACAGGAGATATTCCCGATCGTCTTTTGTTGGCTACAGCCAATGAAAATAATTACCTTAAAATATCACTCTCCGGATGCCAATCTAATCCAGATGGAATAGGTAGTCGGGTTTTAGCATACGGAGAGTGGGGAGTGCAACGGAGAGATGTACGTGCTGGTGAATCTTATTCTATAGTTAATTCTAGAAATATGATTTTTGGGTTGGCTCAGTATTCCGCCGTGGACTCTGTAGTGGTTTACTGGCCCTCCGGTTTAAAAGACATTTATATAAATCCTGAAATTAATTCTCATCATATTATAAATGAGGGATCATGTGCTCTGCCTACCTTAGATGTGATTGTTGAAGGATCACTTGACTTTTGTCCTGGAGATACTTTACGACTGACCGTTGATACAACTTTACCTTTTACGTGGAATAATGGGTCTAGTGATAATCCTCTGGTCGTAACAGAGGGTGGTTCTTATTACGCTTTCGCGAATGAAGGAGCATGCTGTAAAACACTCTCTGAATTAATTTATGTAGATGCAGATCCTGACATTCTTCTTCCTAAAATAAATACGGATAAACCAGCGATTATTTGTGATGGGTACGACATAACGTTGTCTGTTGGCCTCTATGATAATATTCTATGGTCCACAGGAGAAGAGACCACATCAGTACAGGTGGATTCTCCAGGTATTTATTCTGTCCAAGTGAAAAATTTAGGATGTGGTAATAGCTGGTCTGATAGTATTTTTATAGATCAGTTTATTCCTGATGTTCCTACAGTAGATGGAGATTCTATAGATGAGCCAGGAGTGGTAAATCTCTCTGCCATAGGAGATAGTATACATTGGTATGAGACATCGGAGTCAGATGTGGTAATTCATACTGGGGCTACGTATAACCCTTCTCTGCAAGTAAGCACTGACTTCTGGGTATCTAATGTCGCACAGCAAGATGTAGGTCCTATATTTGTAGGAGAGACCACCCATACTGGTGATAGTTTTTACAGCGGTGATAATTTAAATTCGGGTTTGATATTTGACGCATTGGCTCCGTTTACCCTTAACGCAGTAAGTGTGTTTTCTGATATTGCTGGTACTAGAGAAATCGAACTAAGAAGTAACGATGGGACTGTACTACAATCTAAGGTAGTTATGGTTCCAGCAGATCAGTGGACTAGAGTTTTACTAAATTTTGAAATTCCTCAAGAAGAAGATTTAAGATTAACGACTAATGGCAATCATAATCTACAAAATATAGGAATCGTATCGCCTAGGCTAATCCGTTCTTTTGATGTTCCTCTGTTTTATCCTTTTGTGATAGAAGATATTGTTTCCATAAATGGCACACCCCAAAGTGCAGATTATTACTATTATTTTTACAACTGGGAGATCGGGCAGGGAGTTGTCATTTGTGAAAGCCCTAGAGTAAAAGTGCAAGGTATCGTCGATGAAGAAAGCGGCACGACATCATTAGTAACAGAAGGAATACGTATTTTTCCTAATCCAGTAAATGATGTATTGCATATTAGCTTTGATCAAGGCAAAGTCTTAGAATCATTCAGCATTTATAATAACCTTGGACAAAAATTACATAGTGGATCTTTACAGATGAATAATAATATAGATCTGGATTTATTAAACGCGGGTCATTATACCTTACGACTTTATTCTTCTAAACTTAAAGCATCTTATAACTATACTTTTGTAAAACTAAAATAATCATGGCTAAAATATTAGTTACAGGAGGAACAGGATATATCGGATCGCATACTGTTGTCGAACTATTAAAAAGCAATCATGAAGTCGTAATAGCTGATAATTTAATAAACAGTTCTATCGATGTTCTCGACGGGATAGAGAAGATCTGTGGAAAGAGACCCGATTTTGTAAAGATAGATTTGGCCGATAGTAAAGCTGCAAGGGATTTATTTAGTACACATAAGGATTTAGATGCAGTGATCCATTTTGCGGCCTTAAAAGCTGTGGGAGAAAGCGTAAATCATCCGTTAAAATATTATCGCAATAATATCTTTTCTTTGATAAATGTTATCGAGGGTATAACTAAGCAGGGGATTTCTCATCTTATTTTTTCTTCTTCTTGTACAGTATATGGACTTCCTGATCGCTTGCCTGTTACAGAATCAACACCTGTAAAATCTGCTAACAGTCCTTATGGTAACACCAAGCAAATTGCTGAAGAAATCTTATCAGAATCCTGTAGTGTAAATAAAAATATAAACTGTATATCCCTTCGATATTTTAATCCAGTTGGTGCACATGAGTCCGCTCTCATAGGCGAACTACCATTAGGTGTACCTAATAATCTTCTACCTTTTATTACGCAAACTGCAGCGGGGTTAAGGGAGCAGTTATCTGTATTTGGTGATGATTATGATACACCGGACGGAACAGGAGTTCGAGATTATATTCATGTAGTAGATTTAGCTCATGCTCATATGGCTGCACTAGACCGATTAATAGCCCAAAATAATGATACAAATTATGAAGTGTATAATGTAGGTACTGGTAATGGGCACTCTGTTATGGAAGTAATCCAGTCTTTTGAAAAGGTGTCAGGTGTAGAACTTTCCTATAAAAAAGTAGCCAGAAGGGAGGGAGACATTGCGGCTATTTACGCTGATACCAGTTTTGCAGAACAAAAATTAGGATGGAAAGCCAAGTTAAATCTAGATGCTATGACATCCTCTGCTTGGAAATGGGAGCAAAGTTTGAGATCTAAGAAAGGGTAGATAAGTTTAATAACACTAATTACTTTTAAAGCTTCACAAAAGACCCAGATCCTTTAGTCTTAGAATTATATACCAGTTTAAAGTAATATATCCCAGATGGAATATCAGAGACATTTGCATTCTTGGATAGAAGATATTTTCTAACAGCAATTTGTTTTATAAGTTTGCCCATGCTATCGTATATCTGTAAAGTACTTTTACCAAGAATTACTTCTGGAAATGAGAAATAAATTTGATCAGAGGTCGGATTAGGAGTTGCAGTTATTTTAAAAGAGGGGTAATGTG
>CALLXF010000114.1 GCA_938015805.1 uncultured Saprospiraceae bacterium
GTACTGTGATTTAGTAATATTTACAAAGACATAACAGTTGATCAATGGTACTTGGTAGGACTTTACTTTTCTGGAATATTTTTTAGTCACATTCAATAAAGGAATATAAGCCTCTATACCTTTTTTAGATAGGTGATCTACTACATACTTTTCACACTTAAACTTAGTGTAAATCGCAAACCATTTTTTCTCTTCGACATCTAAATGGTTGATGATAGTATGTAAACTTTTTTTATTCATCCTCCCACAGCAATAATGGTTCTACAGCATTTGTATCCCATTTGATCTTTTCGTTCTTTTCAAAAATGATAAATCTTATTTTCCTAGCAATTAGTTTTTCTACTTTCTTGATTAGTTGGACTAAGTATTCCCGATTGATATCTCCTATAAATACGAGATCTATGATTTGGCTATCCTTGCCTTGCGCAAAATCACCTGCAACGAAAACTTTTTTAACATCACCCATTCTTTCGATAACGTTGTTAATGATCGTGTCGAAACCTATTTGCTTTAGGACGATATTATGGATTTCGTTAAAAAGAGGGTGTTTTTTATTGGCTTGAAAGAATTTTTTGTTTCCTTTTGAGAATGATTTAAGCATTCCTGCTTTCTCAAAACGATTTAATTCCACTCTTATAGAATTAGAGGATTCTCCAAATTCTTGTTCGAGTCCACGCAGATAACCGCTACTATTAGCGTTCAAGAAGAACTTTAATAGCATTTTTACACGTGTTTTTGAAGAAATGAGTGCCTCTATCATTATATTTTACTAAACGCAAATCCGAGTAACAAAATTACTCATTAATTAGACACTTTTTTAATACAATGTCACCTATTCTGCGGCTAAAGTATCTCGTAAAATTTTTCTTAATATTATAAATATGATCAATAGGAATCCACCTAAGAATCCGCTGATTATTGCGGATTTAACAAATGATGGTTTTTCGGGACTTATTGGTAAGAGCGGTTCGTCGATTGTCTGGATAAAAGGTGTCTTGTTTTTTAACGAAAAATCTGCAATTTCTAGATTCTCTAAAGCTTTTCCTAATGCAGCGTATCCCATTTTAATTTTTCCTTTTAAACGCATTTCGAATAGATTGTCTTTATTCTGAAATATAGCTCTTTGGGTATCTTTTAAGTTTGCAAGTGAGTATTCATCTGCGCTTAATTGGAATTGGATGGAGTCTGTTTTTTCTTTAACTAAATCGTAAGTGTATCGTTGTTTTTCAACACTCTTTTTGACATAATATTCATGAATTGATTGAAATATTTTTTTTGTTAAATTTAATGAAAGTGTTGGATTTTTTGATGTTGATGTTAATTGCATTATTCCAGTTTCTTCATCATAAGAAGAAGATATCATTCCTGGGTTATTTTTAGATCCGATTATTATAGAATGAAGAACCATGAGAGCTTGATTATCTAGTTTCTCAAACAATCTTATTGAATCATGAGAAAAGCTATAGTCTTTTAACTCAGAATCTTTTAGCCAGAATCCATAAAATGGTTTCTTGCACCATTCTCCAATAGAATCCTTGTAGGTAATAATGTGATTGGCTAAGAAAGTATTATTTCCTTCCATATCAACAACTTCAAATAATGCATTCTGAGAAATTTTACGAGTCTTAGATAAACTTAAGATTTTATCTAAATTATGTTTTCCTTTACCACCAGCTCCTGATAAACCAAAAGACCCTAAAATTGCTCCGATTCCACCTACTGAAGAATTCCCATCATCATCATTTACCATAAAAGTTAAATTAGCAGTATAGGTAGGTTTGGTTGTATACGCCCTTAGACCCATAAATAATCCAACAAGAAACCCACAGATAATAATCCACCATTTATACTTCCAAAGCTCACTCCAATATTCTTGAATTTTTAAGATTAACTCCTTTAAAGTAATCTCATCTGATGAATCGTGTGAATAATATTTTTCTTCCATTTCTAATTCGAAATTAAAGGATTTAACAATCTTTCTTCAAAATCTGTACCTTTTCGTGATTTATAATCTTCTACTTGGTCTTTATCTATAGACCTTATCCCAAAGTATTTACTTTGCGGATGACTAAAATACCATCCAGAGACAGCAGCAGCAGGATACATAGCATAGCTTTCTGTAAGTTTTATACCTATGCTTTCTGTTACATTTAACAATGAAAAGAGCTTTTCTTTTTCCGAATGTTCTGGACAAGCGGGATATCCGGGAGCAGGTCTGATACCTTGATATTTTTCTTTTATTAGATCATTATTATTAAGCGACTCCCGAGTATCATAAGCCCAAAACTCTTTTCTTACTCTCTCGTGTAATCTTTCGGCGAAAGCCTCTGCTAATCTATCTGCAATCGCTTTAAGCATAATAGCATTATAATCATCATTATTTTCTTCAAAATGCTTAACCCATTTTTCTATACCAATACCTGTAGTTACAGCAAAAGCACCTATGTAATCTTTTTTATGGGAGGATTCTGGAGCGATAAAATCAGATAGACAGTTATAACTCAGTCCATCCGCTTTTTTAGTTTGTTGTCTCAAATTATTGAGCTTCACAACTACATCCTTACGATCGTCATTTTGATAGATATTAATGTCATCATCGTTTAGACTGTTTGCTGGAAATAAACTAAATATTCCTTTGGCGGTAAGCCAATTTTCATCAACAATCCTTCTTAATAAACTCTGGGCATCATTAAATAATTTTTTTGCTTCAACACCTACGATATTATCTTCTAAGATATTAGGATACTTTCCTGCTAATTGCCAACTCGTAAAAAAAGGGGTCCAGTCGATGTATTCTGACAACTCTTCTATCGAGTAATCATTAAAGACTTTGATTCCTTCAAATTTGGGAACAGGAGGAGTATAGTTTGCCCAATCAATTTGAAGTTTGTTTTTCCTTGCATCCGCAATACTTACAAACTGTTTTACTTTGGCGTTCTTAAGTCTTTTTTCTCTTAAATCTGCATATTGTTGTTTAAACGAAATGACCGTATCCGCACTTTCTTCTGATAATAGAGAACTTACATTAGGAACTGATTTAGAAGCGTCTAATACATGTATTACAGGACCTTTGTATGCAGGATCAATTTTTAAGGCAGTATGTGTTTTAGAAGTGGTAGCACCTCCGATGAGTAGTGGAATTTTCATTCCTAATCGCTGCATTTCCTCTGCGACGTAAACCATCTCATCTAGAGAAGGGGTGATGAGTCCACTGAGTCCGATGATATCCACATTTTCGTCTTTGGCTACTTGTAAAATTTTATTAGCAGGAACCATG
>CALLXF010000115.1 GCA_938015805.1 uncultured Saprospiraceae bacterium
TATTATTATTTACGGAAGTTGCAGATAAATCAGATGTAATCTTTACATCTGATAAACCAGAATCTTCTAGATCTCTAAAGGGTAAATTTCTAACTACTTCTAGCTCCTTTCCATACCGTTCCGAGAGAAAGTTTGAAATACTTTTATTTACGGTATATCCACTGTATACATACGGAATAGTTATTCTGGCGATACCTTCCCATACTTTTTTTATAATCGGTCTATCATCTAGCTCGGGACTTTCAGTAAAATACTCATGTGCATCGTAAACTTGTTTTTTGTTACGCAGCAAGCATACAACCCTACCTGATAAAAGTGTATCTAAATCGATACTACAAATAACATCCATTTTATAAAATAGCAAGAAAAATAGAAGTCGCATATTATACTCCGTGTAAAACAGTATTCCTGAATTAAACCAGCATTTTATCCGCTTGGTTGGAAAGGTAAAGTCAATATTATCCTTTACAAGGTATCTACCCACGAGTAAAACATGATATCCATGATCATCTAAAGAACTACATATCCGCTGCATTCTCTGATCAGTATTCAAATCACTCGTAACTGTAAAAATAATTTTTTGCACTAATTCCTAAGCTTTGATTTTTATAAATCCATTTTCAATAATAAGCATTTCTTCTTCTGTTAATTTATTTAAAAGTTTTTTAATTCTCTGTGTTTTATTATGCGGAAATCTTTGAAGCAGTTCCTTTAAAGTCAGCGACTCCGACATGGTAAGCAGTTTTAGTTGCTGAAGCATCAGCTCTGATTCTCCTGCACTCATATCTGACTTTCCAGACCCTAAACAAATATCACACGATCCACATATTACAGGATCAGGATCATCGAGATAAGTCATGATCATCTCTTGCCTGCAAGAGCTTCCATTTATGTATCGGATCATGCTTTCCATTTTTTGTTTACTTACATCTTTTAATTGCTGATATTTCCGATGATTTATTTCTAGATAATCCTGTGGTACTCTCTCAAAACTAAATCTAATAGAAGGCTCCTGAGATCTTAATTTTAACTGGATTAGCTGGTCATGATGCATTTGCTTTAACAAGACAATTACTTCCTCTACGGATGTGGATAATTTATTGGCAATTTTTTCTTCATCGATTCTTACATAGTCTGTAAATAAACCTTCATAATTTCGCAAAAGCACTTGCAACAATTCCTCAAACTCAGGTTTATTTTCATATAGCTCAAATAAAGCTCGCTTGTCCTTAGTAATAAACACCTGAGTAGGATGAAAAAACTGGGTAGAATACACTGCGATTTCCAGTTTTGATAATTGTTGTAAATAGTAATAAACTGATTTAGGTGGTAGAGCAAGGGACTCAGATAATCCCCTAAGATTAAGGACGTAAGTTTTATCGACACCGGATCCGAGAGGGATTTTTAAAAACTTCATTAACCCTCGATAAAAGATCTTAATGTCTTTTATTTCTGGAAACTGCACTTTAAAATTCTCCTTCAGCCTAAGCGTATCCGCTTCGTTTAATAGCATAATGGCGTAAGATTTCTGTCCATTACGACCAGCTCTACCTGCTTCCTGATAATAATCTTCTAAAGTAGGTGGAGCCTCATAATGAATAACCGCAGTCACATCTCCTTTGTCTATTCCCATACCAAAAGCATTAGTCGCTACGATGAGTTCTATTTTATTTTCTGACCATTTAGACTGTGCTTTAGATCTATCTTTATTAGACATACCTGCATTATAAGCAAGTGACGATACCCCCTGACTATTGAGAAAGAAAGCTAATTCATGAGTCATCCTACGAGATCTTACATAAACTATTTTACTGCCTTTTATTTTTTGGCTTAAGGCCAATAGCATTTTGCGTTTAGAACTAGTAAAGTAATTACTAAAGGAAATATTAGATCTTAAAAATGATGATCTAAAAATATCCGTTGTTTTTAAATTTAAGTATTTAAAAATGTCTTGCTGACATTGTTCGTTGGCTGTAGCCGTTAAAGCTAACTTATGAGCTGAGATAGATTTACTTAATTCTCCGATGGTTAGATAAGCAGGTCTAAAATCATGTCCCCACTGAGATACGCAATGGGCCTCATCTATAACTAATAAAGAAACTTCAATATCCTTAATAAATTGCTGAAAAATATCAGAGCAAAATTTTTCTGGGGATATAAATAACGCCTTTACTTTTTTAAAATGGATATTATTATAAACGTTTTTGTTGTACTGGAAAGAGTTACTACTATTGATAGATTCTGCTGGAATCCCTTTTGTTTTTAAAGAAGATACTTGATCCTTCATTAAAGCAATTAACGGAGAGATCACTATCGTTAATCCTGAGAATAAGATGGACGGTAATTGGTAACACAAAGATTTCCCACCTCCCGTAGGTAATAAGGCAAAGACATCTTGTTCATTCAGAACAGCCTTAATAATATCTAACTGTGGACTCCGGAAAGAGTCAAAACCCCAATACTGCTTTAAAATTCGGCGTAAGCCTAATTCTGATGTGTCCATTAGCAGGGCAAGCTAAGGAAAGTTTCAAAAGTTTAGAATGTCGGACAGCCTATTTTGTTCTTATCCGTAAAAATTCCTGCTCCATCAAAGTGATAAGAGAATGTCACCATTCCAGATAAGTAATAATCATTTACATCAGATTTTCCTCTGATATCGCCAGTAGCGTTAGAATAAGGGATATCTATACCTGTAAACTCTGATTCTCTTTTAGCTAAATTTGCAGCTAATGAACCATTACCCGCCTGTAATTCTTCGTAGGCTACATATGTTCCACTGACATCATCTAGGTAGTCTGTAAATAAAAATCTACCTGACATTTCCATTCCTACACTAATACGATCTGTTAGTTTAAATTTTAAACCCGCACCCAATGGCACTGCCAACTGAGTAAGACTATATTTCTCGCCATATCCTGGAAGTCCTTGTCCCTCTGTACCTAATGGCTGTAAATCTATATACTGCCCATTATATAAAGCCCTAGGGTTAAACTTATAAACAGCTATTCCTGCAAATGCATGAAGCGTAAAAATTTTGTCAGAGCCTGGAGAGATATCAAAACCAAATAAATTATTCTCTATCATGAGAGAAAACTCTGTGATACCTGATTCGAAAGATAAGTTTCTTCTTTTTTGCCAGTCGGCGTTAGAAATACTATCTCGTCCTGAAACATTTCCTTTGGAAAAATTTGCCCTTATGGCAAAGTAAGGGTTTATATTATATTTTAAATGAGCTCCAAAAGCAAATTCTAGATTTTGAAATTGCTCCGAAAAAGTCTGAGGATCTAGGTCTCCTGTATAAATCATTCCACCTATTTGCGGACCAATTTCAAAAGACTGAGCAGTGATACTACTAGACAAAAAGAAAAATAATAAACCTACGAGTGTATACCGTTTCATATTGCTTTGGTGTTTTTCTCAGTTGGTCTATGACGTATGCGTCTACAAATATACATTATAAAAATGTATAATATGATATAAATTTACTACTCTTTAAAACCAACAAAGTTCTCTAAATATTATATAATAGTTATAGATTTGTCGCAAATTAAAAAATACGACATGAAACAATTTTTGTTATTTCTAGCCATAACTATAACATCAGGACAACTTTTGGCACAGCATCCCCCTACGGACTGGTACCATAAAGATGCAGGTTCCTCAGAATATCAAGGAATAGGAACAGATAAGGTATATAAAGAATTACTAAAAGATCGTGCAAGTTCCACTGTCATAGTAGCCGTAATCGATTCCGGTGTTGATCATGAGCATGAAGACTTAGCCACAAATATGTGGGTTAATCCAGGGGAAATTCCTGACAATGGTATCGATGATGATAAAAATGGATACATAGATGACATTCATGGTTGGAATTTTCTAGGTGGAAAAGACGGTAGATCTGTAAATGACGAAACCTTAGAAGTTGCTAGATTATACAAAAAATACAACTACAAGTATAAAAACGCAGATCCGTCCAAACTTAGTAAAGATCAGAAAAAAGAATATGAGCTATACTTAAAAGTAAAAAAGACGCTAGAAAACGGAAGAGAATCCGCAGAAAAGAATATTAAAAGAATGGAGGAATCTAAAGGTTCTGTCATCAATGGTATCAAAGCTGTCGCTGATGCTCTAGGAGATAAACCCATTACAAAAGAAAATGTAATGGCACTAGAAACTGATGATACAGCTGCAGCTTTTGGAAAAAATGTTTTATCTAGAAATTTAGAGGATACAGACAGCTTTGAATCTGCGGACTCACTAGTCGCTATGATCTCAGAGCAATTCCAAGGTGGATTTGATTACTATAACGGTCAGTTAGATTTTAATTACAATCCTGATTTTGAGTCAAGAGGGATCGTAGGTGATAACTATGATGATCCTTATGAAAAAGGCTACGGTAATAATGATTACGAAGGACCAGATGCTTTACATGGTACTCACGTAGCAGGAATTATAGGAGCTATTAGAAATAATGATGTAGGAATGGATGGTGTTGCTACCAATGTACAAATCATGACAATCAGAGCGGTTCCTAATGGAGACGAAAGAGATAAAGATGTAGCTAATGCGATCAGATATGCTGTAGATAACGGAGCTTCTGTCATTAACATGAGTTTTGGGAAAGGTTTTTCTTGGAACAAGCAAGTCGTCGATGAAGCAGTCCATTATGCAAGAGAAAATGATGTATTACTGGTACATGCTGCTGGTAATGACGGATTGAGTAATGATACCAGTCATGAAAACAAAGCCGGTAATTTCCCTAATGATAAATATGAAAAAGGATTTGGTTTTTGGTTTTGGAAAAAGAAAGAATGTGATACATGGATAGAAGTAGGTGCATTATCGCACAAGACTGGGGACGAATCTGTAGCCTCTTTCTCTAATTATGGAAGCCAAAATGTAGATATTTTTGCTCCGGGTCAAGAGATATACTCTACCCTTCCGGATAATGAATACCGATATTTACAAGGTACCAGTATGGCATCACCTGTAGTTGCGGGAGTGGCTGCTTTACTAAGAAGTTATTTCCCTACACTTAAGGCGAAACAAGTAAAAGAAATTATTATGAATTCTTCTGACAAACTCATGATGGATGTAAAACTACCTGGTGACGGAGAAAAGATGGTTCCTTTTAAATCATTAAGTGTATCAGGAGGTACAATCAATGTTTACAAAGCGGTACAACTAGCTATGAAAACAAAAGGAAAAAAGAAAATCAAGAAAAAATCTACTGGAGCCTAAAAGCTGTTGTAAGATTTTTAAAAAGAGGCTATGCAAATTTTGTGTAGCCTCTTTTTTTTACTCTTAACTTGTGGATTTATTTACCTTACTTTTATACTTATGGGACTAACCAATAAAGATATTATACGCCGTATCAGATACATTTTCAATTATAGTGATGATCAGATGATTAAGTTATTTGCTCTGGGAGATAAGGTCGTGACTAGAGCTGAGGTGAGCGATTGGTTAAAAAAAGAAGAGGATGCAGACGAAGCTGTTGTGCAAGATATCGTGCTAGCACAATTTTTAAATGGATTAATTATCGAAAAGAGAGGAAAGAAAGAAGGTGCTCCTCCTATGATCCCGGAACGTACACTTAATAACAATATTATTTTTAGAAAACTAAGGATCGCCTTGAATTATAAGGATACAGATATATTGGATACTTTTAAATTAGCTGACCTACGAGTAAGCAAACATGAAATCAGTGCGATCTTTAGAAAGCCAAGTCAGAAGCAATACAGACCCTGTCAAGATCAGTTTTTAAGAAATTTTCTACAAGGACTCCAGATAAAGAATAGAGATTAAGTTTATCGTCTGATAACAAAAATATTGTATTACACTTATAAGTAATGTGACTCCAGACTAAGGGCTCACGTCCAAAGAGTAATTCATTCATTTAAACATAAATACAACATGTTCGAGAACTTAAAAAAAATAGCTATTCAAAAATTAATGGAAAGAATGGCAGGTAATGCTCTTAACTCAGCAGCAACAGGTGAAGCAGCCGAGGAAGGTGCAGGTGCAGTAATGGAAACGATCAAAAATAAATTAGCTGGTGGACAAATGAGCCAAGTAACAGAGTTATTTTCTGGTGGCAACTTAGAGTCTAACGAAATATTCCAATCGGCTAAACAAAAATTAACTCAAGTATTAGAGAGTAAAGGAATGTCTACTGAAGAAGCTAAAGCAGAAGCTGAATCAACGACTCCGGACTTAATAAATGGTTTAAAAGAAAAATTTGCCTCTAATGATGCAGCTGATGCTGAATTTGACCTATCGAACATTACTAAACTAATACCTGGCAATGCTGGAGATCTTCTAAATACAGCTAAAAACTTATTTGGATAATATAAATAAAGTTACACCTTTTACGAATGCGGCTCGGTACTTTTGTACTGAGCTTTTTTTTGTCCAAGACTAACCTATTTCTCCAGTACCTCACTGACTACATCTGTTTATCTCAAGTCCTTATTATATCTATAAGAAGATAGTTTATGAATCCATAAATATTGCTAGCCTAGCATCTCCATCTCCTTGTAGTATGGTTGCTTATACAGTCGCTTACCAGTAGCTTTAAAAAATGCATTAGCAACCGCACCTCCCGCTGGAGGTAATGTAGGTTCGCCTAATCCAGTGGGATCGTTATTACTTTCTACAAAATGAACATCTATGTCAGGGCACTCTGACATTTTTATTAACCGGTACTGGTTAAAGTTTTTTTCTTTTGCCTTTCCTTTATCAAAGGTAAGGTCACCATATAACGCATGTCCTATACCATCGATAATACCTCCCTCTATCTGATTAATCGCTCCTAGTGGGTTTATTACTATTCCGCAATCTACTGCACAACTAACTCGTGTCACCTTAGGTAGATCATCTGTCAATTCTATTTCAGCCACCTCAGCTACGTAAGTGTTATGCGAATAATAACAAGAGAATCCTTGATTTTTACGATTACCCCAATCTGATTTTCCCCTAGCTAGTTCTATAACACCGATCATCTTATCCAACTCATAGTCTATCTCTCCGATGAGATTATCTTTTGCATTGCGTAATAATTCTAATCTAAATGTTATAGGGTCTTTATCCAATTTAGTGGCTAGCTCATCGATAAATGATTGTTCGGCTGAGGCCAAAAAATTAGTAACTGGAGCTCTCCATGCTCCTGTCGGAATATTAGTTTTGAGATTATGAGAATCCACTCTAAAGTCTTTTATCGTACCTGCTGGAAACCAGTTTTCTCTCGTTGCATTACCCATATTAAATCCAGCTCCTATTAGATGATAACCTGATAATTCCCCATCTTTAATTCCCGCTCTAAATCGATACCCTGATGCAGGACGGTAAGGACCAGATGCAAAATCATCCTCTCTTGTATAAATCAGCTGAACTGGTTTTCTAATTTTATCGGATATCTCAGCTGCCTCTAATGCAAAATTACCATAGAGTCTTCTACCGAAGCCGCCTCCCATTCGCGTAAGCATAATAGAAACCTCAGAAGCATCTCTACCTAACAACTGAGCCACTCTACTTTGCGTCCATTCTGGAGTTTGTATAGGCCCTACTAGTTCTACTTTACTAGCCGTAACATCTGCAAAGAAATTCATCGGTTCCAGTGGATTATGCGGTAGAAACGGTGCTATATATGTGCGATCAAGAATCTCATCTGCGTCGGATAAGGCACGCATTACATCACCATCATTTCTCTTGGGTTCTTTAGTAGGATTAGATAGTGCCTTTTGTAAATCCTCATTATGCGATATTGTATTTTCCAATGTATCATCACTTACATAAATAACTTTTAAATTTTTCTGGCCTTTGATTGCTGCCCATATCTTATCCGCAATAATGGCTACCTTATCTCCAAATTGGACCACATCGATAACTCCTTTTATATTACGAGTGGCAGTATCATCTAAACTCATAATTTTCTGACCAAACGCATCAGGTCTTTTTACCACCGCATACACCATCCCGTCTCTCTTAAAATCAATTCCAAATAAAGGTTTACCTGTAATAATACCTTGTATATCTACGTTCTGTTTTCCCTTACCTATGATTTTATAATCTTTAGGATCTTTTAGTTTTACATCAGTAGGTATTTCTAAACTTGCGGCTTTAGATGCAAGTTCACCATAGCCTATAGTTCTACCATCTCTATGCAGAACTGTTCCTTCTGAGGCAGTTAACTCATCCACATCAGTTTCCCATTCATTAGCAGCGGCTTGTAATAACATCTCTCTAACGGTAGCTCCTGCTGTGCGTAAACTTACCCATCCATGTCTTATCGATTGGCTTCCACCGGCCACCTGCCGAGTAAAAACATCTTTATTTAACCCAGCTTGCTCTACTACTACATCCTTCCAGTTTACCTCTAGCTCCTCAGCGATAATCATAGGCATGGATGTTTTTATGTTTTGACCTATCTCAGGATTAGGAGACATAATGGTTACTAAACCCGTATCCCCTATTTTTATAAATCCAGAAATATCAAACCACTGGTCAGGCTGAGGCAAAGAAGGAATGATATCGGATTTTATATCTGGCTTACAGCCCATAAACCATGGGAATCCAATCATTAACCCCCCACCAGCGAGTGCACTAACTTTTAAAAAATCTCTTCTTTTTGATTGACTAGTTAAACTCATGGTTATGATTTTATAGCGGATTTAATCGCTTGCTTAATTTTTAAATAAGTGCCACATCGACATATATTATAATGCATCGCCTCCTCGATCTCAGCATCTGTAGGATTAGGTTTTTCCTTTAGAAAAGAAGCCGCCGTCATAATCTGCCCCGCCTGACAATACCCACATTGCGGAACATCGTGTTTTTTCCACGCCTCTTGTAAAGGGTGATCTCCCTGATCAGACAACCCTTCTATTGTGGTTATTTTTTTATTAGCTATTGTGTCTATGGGGATAGAACAAGATCGCGAAGCACTACCATCGATATGAATTGTACACGCACCACACTGAGCGATACCGCAACCAAATTTTGTTCCCACTAAATCTAGTTCGTCACGGAGAACCCAAAGCAATGGCGTATCCTTATCTACCTCAATATCGTAATCTTTATTATTTACATTAATTTTATATCGTGTCATGATTTACATTTAACTGTATGGAAGATAAATAAAATAACTTCAAAAAGAATATTATTACCTTGTCATTAGTGAGATCCTCATTAAGGAAATTATGTCTAAGAAAAATAATCCTAAATTCAATATTGCAACTTTAATATTGTCCGCAGGTCAGTCATCTAGAATGAAGGAGCCTAAGCAGCTTCTGACATACAAAAACACAACATTACTGGATCACATATGCCAACACATGGTAGACATACAGGCTTCTGAGTGTTCAAGATTTTGCGTAACCGGATATCAAAGAAAAAAAATAGAAGAAGTCTTAATGCCTTACAAGATTACACCGATCTATAATCCAAATTTTAGAAGTGGCATGAGTTCTAGCATCGTCTCTGGTATAAAACATCTGATTAAGCAGGAATCCATCGACGCTGTTTTAATAGTACTCAGTGACCAACCTACCATTCCTCTTTCTCATTTTCAGAAAATGATCAAATCTTATGAGGTTGCTAATAAGAATATTGTCAGTACTTCTTACGATTCTTCCTATGGAGCTCCTGCCATTTTTAGTAAATCATTATTTCCTGAACTTTTAAAACTAAGTCAAGATCAAGGTGCAAAAAAACTAATTAAACAAAAAGCTGAGGATACTTTCTTTATACACTGTAGTGAAGCCGTAAACGACATAGATACATTAGAGGATTATAAAAAACTAATCACAACGGATAAGAACTCATCATAAAGAACAACTCTTAAAGGTTAAAAAAAACTATAGACTTACGTCAATATCCTACGAGATCTAAATTTTTGTTTTCATGATTTGATCGACTCCGCTTTTTAAACAAGTAAGCTCCACCTCCCGTCAATTTATAAATCGGAATTCCATAAGATAAACTTATAAACCAGCCGTTAGAATTTTGATATTTTGCTCCTAGTTCTTTACCTCCTCCTATCTGAAGGTCTAAAACATTTATGCCTCCATATAAAGAAAAGTAATTTGTATTAGAGTTCTCTTCCTCCTCATTTACTTTACTCGAATATAAAACACCAAACTGAAACCCAATAAGATTTACAAACTCCGTTTTATTTTCTAGAATTCTATTTAGATCGACATCTTTTACAAATTTTGCTTGTCCATAGTTAATTCCTAACCCCACCCCAAAAGATGAAAACAATTCTAAAAAACCTTTAGATTCGATCGGATCAGAAGACTGTGACAAATGAAATTTTACAGCAGGTAAATTTATCCCACTATTAAGAATCCATCTATTCTCTTTATAGGACTCTGTAGTTGTGGTCTGGGCACTACAAATTTGTGCCATTAAAAACAATGGGAGCAGGTATTTCATAGCATTAGGTTGACGTAAATAGAACTGGGAATAACGGTAATTATTATTTCTAATCATGTTAAGATTTACAAGATGAAATTTACAGCAGCACTACCATCAACTCATTCACTATCTTAATAAATTAAACAATCAAGTAGAAATCCGATCAAGTAAAAAGATAAATTTAAATTTGCAAGAAAAATACAATGGATCGTACGTTTCTAAATTTCATCCTTTTTATCAGTATCGTAATTTTTTCAGGATGTAAAAATGACAACACCGTAAAATTACCAGGTGATAGAACAGAGAACCAAACTGAAGTTCCAGTAAGCAATAATACAGATAATGGAACCATCACAAATAATCTAAATAGCTCCGCATCTACAAATAACAACGTGGCTTCTAAATCCCTAGCAGGAACATCATGGCAGGCTTTTATTAATGTACGTGAACCTGGAGACTTGTATAATTATTTTATCAGATATGCGGAGTATCATTTTGAAGACTCTCGAATGGAATTTTTTGCAAACATGGTAAACGCCTCTCAATATAATCCATACATTATGCGTGAGGATAGTATTTTCTTTAATCCTAATAACTCAGAAATTTTTCAATTTAAGATTATAGAGCGAAGCACAGATATGATTAAAGTACAAGCTGCTACTGGAAAACAAAATACGTTTAGAAAAATATCAGGTTCGGATATGAAGCTGACGCGTAAAGAAAGAATTCAGCGAGCACTAGAGCAAACTAATCTTTTTGATAAAGCAGAATTAGAAGCACAGTTTGAAAGTATAAAAGACATCAAGATCAATTAAAGCATATTCTTAATGCAAAAATAGATTAAAACCAACCGCTTCTTCTTCTTGTACTTCTTCGTCGAGTTGTTTTTACACCTAGGACTCCTAACAAACCTCTAGTCAGTTCTCTAGCTACAGTGCGACCTATCTGTCTCACTGCTGTATTTTTAGACATCTTTTCTAAGGTAGAATCCTCTCTTTTTGTTTTTCTCCTAGATGTTTTATGTTTTTCTTGTACCTCTTCACTCCGAGCATCTTCTATTTTTGCCGTTAATATTTCGTAGGCACTTTCTCGATCTATGTTTTCATTATACTTATCTACAAGAGCGGATCTCGATATGATCGTATCTATCTCTTTAGTTGATAAAATATCCATCCTAGATTGCGGTGCACGTAAATAGGTATGAGTAAGAGGTGTAGGAATCCCTTTTGCATTAAGTCCAGTGATCATAGCCTCACCTATACCCATAGCAGTCAGCAAGTCTTCTACATCATAGTGATCTGATATAGGGAAATTCTGAGCAGCCAACTTTATGGCTTTTCTATCTTTGGCGGTAAATGCCCTAAGAGCATGTTGTATTTTTAGCCCTAACTGACCCAGGACGGCTTCTGGAATATCCATTGTATTTTGGGTGATAAAAAATATACCTATCCCTTTAGATCGGATTAATTTTATTATCGTTTCTATCTGATCCATCAAAGCATCCGAGGCCTTATCAAAAACAAGATGAGCCTCATCTATAAACAGGCATAACTTAGGACGATCTAAATCTCCCTCTTCTGGAAAAGTGGCATAAATCTCAGCTAACAGCTGTAACATAAACGTAGAAAACAATTTAGGTTTATCCTGTAAATCAGTAACTCTCAAAACACTAATCACTCCCTTGCCGTCCTGCGTAACTCTGGTTAGATCGTCTACATCAAAAGATCGCTCCCCAAAGAATACCTCTGCACCCTGCTGTTCTAGCTCCACAATTTTACGCATGATCGTACCAATGGAAGAAGATGAGATTTTGCCGTATTCCTCCTGAATTTCATCCTTTCCGTCTCCAGTAGCATACTGCAAAACTTTCTTCATATCCTTAAGATCCAGAAGAGCGTACTCGTTATCATCACAGTACTTAAACAGAACTGCAATGATACCTGACTGAGTATCATTTAATCCTAGAATCTTACTAAATAATACCGGCCCAAATTCCGTAAGCGTCGCTCGTAGTCTCGCTCCTTTCTCATCAGATAGTGTCAAGAATTCTACTGGACTGTTATCCGGAATAAATGGAAATCCGATTTTATTATGACGCTCATCTATTTTAGGATGACCGTCACTTGCTACTGCAATTCCTGATAGATCGCCTTTTATATCCATGATTAAACTAGGAACTCCTTTTCCTGAAAGTTGCTCAGCTAAGATCTGAAGCGTTTTAGTTTTACCTGTTCCCGTTGCACCAGCTATTAATCCATGCCTGTTTAACGTGGCTAGAGGAATGCGTACAAAATTTTCTGGGAGACACTGACCATCTAACATCGCTCCACCCATAATAATAGACTCCTCGTCAAAACGATAACCCTCTCTTATCTCTTCTATAAATTGCTCCTTATTTGACATCTTAATGTTTTAATTATTATTCCAGTTATTAGTCCGTTGCTTATATCTTCTCTTATCTAAAGGCCATTGTCTCACGGATAATTCAGACTCTAATTCTGATTCGTCTTCTTTTAAAATCTTACTAAAAAAATCTAGGCCCGTTACTTCTTCCACCTCATCTATTGTGACAGCATATCTATCTAAAGTCTCGGTAGATTTTGCATGAGGCAAGATAAAACCTATCGCTTTCTTTTCTTTGCCATAATTATCTAAAATCACTTTGTAAAAAGCATCGGGAACCGCCACTCTAGTTTTTTTACCAATAAAATTTTTAGGCTTATTGTTAAAAATAGGTCCTGATACGATATATAATTCTTCATTATCCATCGCCCAGTCTCTTACAGTTTCCTCTAACTCTCTCCACACTCCCCCATTAAAAGCTCTCGTCTGCGGTGTCATATTACTCATAAAAAAAGTCTGCTTCATCGCCTTGGTACTAAAGGCCATATCACCAGCTGGAGCCATATGTCCACGTGTATATCCTGATCTAGTATAATCACTATGTCTTGCAGATTTAGTGTCTACAGCATAATCTTCTGTAAATTTTTTAGCTCTTTTAACATTAGGTTGTTTTAGGCTCGATGCTGTAAGTTTATAGGCGACCCATTCCGGAACCTCATATTCTTCGAGATATGATAGAGCGTAAAAATCATGTTTAATTACTTGACCATTAGATCCATCTGGCAGGATATCTTCATTGGCGAAAGCCCCCTCTCCATCATAAGAATTTACATCATACTCTGTATTACTATGATCACTTTCATGATGATGAGATGGAATATTATTAAGCATCCTATAGAGATAAACAAACCCTAGAATAGCTACTATAAAAAAGAGGCCTACTTTAATAAGCATTCCCGAGAACCCGGATCTATCAGAACGATGATGATTTCTTCTTAATTTGGTCATGGTGCAAAAATAATATATATCCGAGTTTTCTATTATCTTCGACTCATTAGTTATGAAGTATATCATTTTAGTTTTATGTAGTTGTTTCTCTTTTTCGGCTGTGGCCCAATTAGGTCTCAACAGTGGTGCCGCTGCTAAAGCTGCAGGTATGGGAGATGCGTCGGTATCTAGCATGGATATCAATGCTGTATTTAATAATCAGGCAGGCTTAGCATCAATGGAAAACTATGGTGTAATACTGGACGTACAGCGTCGTTACGGTCTTGCAGATTTAAGCACGTTCCAGATGGGTTTAGCCAAGAACACTAAATTTGGGACCTTTGGACTCATGGTCAGCAGCTATGGAATCGAAGCCTTTAAAGATCAAAAAGTCGGTGTTAATTATTCTAGGAAATTAATGGAAAACCTCTATATCGGAGGACAACTAAATCTACTGAGTCTAAATCTTGCTGAATTTGGAACAGCTACGAATATAGGTTTTGAGGTAGGAATTATAGGACAGGTTGTTGAAGGATTATTTGTCTCTGCTCATGTCACTAATCCAAAATCTATAAGCTTAACAGAAGACAACGATTTAGAGACTAGGTTTAGGATCGGGCTACTCTACATCCCAAGTAAAAAAATAGAAATACAAGCAGAAGCAGATAAAATATTGGATGAAAAGATCGGTTTTAAAGTAGGCATCCAATACAATGTGATTAACAACTTATACCTCCGAGTAGGTGCTAATTCTCAGCCGAGTAAGGTAGGTTTTGGTTTTGGTTATAGGGTCTCTAATAAGCTACAGCTAGATGCCTCCTACTCTTTCCATCAGCAACTAGGTTACTCACCTGGAATAAGTGTGAGTTGGAATCCTCAAAACTAATGCATAGATCGAGACTCCGTAAATTCAAACTATGAAATTATTAGTCGTTACTGCCACGAGCTTAGAGCTAACACCTCTGATCTCTTTTCTAGAAAAAAATGCTGTTAAAAAATCATTTTTTGAATACGATTTTAAAGGCAATTCTATATTCCCTCTTGTTACTGGAGTCGGAGCGATGCAGACTGCTTTTGGGCTTTCTAGATTCCACGAAATTAAACAAATAGATCTAGCCATTAACATCGGAATATGCGGGTCCTATAATCGAGACATCACACTAGGCACTGTATTAAATATTACTAAAGATCGTTTTGGGGACTTAGGCGTGGAAGAAGCAGATGGTAGTTTTACAGATGTCTATGAAATGGAACTGGTACAAAAAAACAAATTTCCATACGCTGATGGCTGGTTATTAAATGACTTAAAAGAGAAATATAATCCATCTCTAAAGTCAGTAAGTGGAATTACAGTAAATCGAGTTCATGGAACAAAAAATAGTATCGAACTTATCTCTCAAAAATATAATCCAGATACAGAGTCTATGGAAGGAGCTGCATTCTTATATGCTTGTAAAACCATGGACGTAGACTGTATCCAGCTCAGATCAGTATCTAATTATGTAGAACCGAGGAACCGGGCAAACTGGCAAATAGAACAAGCTCTAGAAAATCTCAATACAACCTTAATTTCTTATCTTAATAATTTAGGAGAGCTATAAAGACATGAATAGTAATTTATTTCGCATTTAACAGTATAAGTGTATTTTTTATTTGAAATATTGTTGATTAGTACATTTAAATTCCGTATCTTAAGACCAACCAAAAATTTACTACTATGTTAAATGAACAAGTACGTCAGATTATGACCAAAGATCCAGTTACAGCGGCTCCTAATAACTCGATTGCCGAAGTGACAGAACTAATGGTCTCTAATGGATTAAATCAACTTCCTGTAGTGGAAAATGGTATCCTAGTCGGTATGATTACCACCCACGATTTATGGAAAGACAGCCTTAATCCTGAGGTAAATCATGCTGAGATAAGCTCTATAATGAGTAAAAAGGTAATCAAAATTGCCCCTAAGGACAAGGTAGGAACAGCAGCAGAATTATTTATGGATCGCAGATTTAAAACTTTACCTGTAGTTAACTTAGACAATGAACTTAAAGGTGTGGTGACCGCTTTTGATGTGATGAGACTCACGCTAAAAAAAGAATACCCTAACCCTATTCTATATAAAGAGGTTATAAATGGATAACTGCTATTTAGATAACCCTGAATAACACATGTAAAAATTAGTTCATTTGTAAACTCGCAAAAAAGGACGTTGATCATAAAAGATCAATGTCTTTTTTTTGGACTTGTTTATCATAAATTTAGTCGAATAAAATATTTTTAATCAGTAGTAAGATTCATCTTTATACTTTAATAGTTATTAATAAACGATCGGATGAACTGCCAACAAAAAATAAACTTTTTTTTCAAGAATATCATTCCCATACTTTTTATTTTATTCTTAGGAACTGACTTACAAGCTCAGAACTCGTTAATAAAGGGACAATTGACTGACGGTCAAGATGAACCAGTAATTTATGCTAACGTAACCTTACATAATAGCATCGATAGCAGTTTAGTAAAAGTAGAGACTACTGATGATGCTGGTATTTTTAAAATAATGAATGTAAATGCAGGGCGATATTTTATCCGAGCTAGTTATATCGGATTGGATAATTTAGAAGTTCCTTCCTTTGACATTACAGAGGATGATATTAAAGACTTAGGAATACTCCGGTTATCAGCAGAAGGAATATCTCTAGACCAAGTTACAGTAACAGCAACCAGAGCGTTAGTCGAGGTAAAGCCTGATCGTACTGTATTTAATGTGCAAGGAACTATAAATAGCGTAGGAGAAGATGCATTAGCATTAATGCGAAAAGCACCCAGTGTTACTGTAGATAACAATGACAATATTAGCATTTTAGGAAGAACAGGAGTTCGAATTTTTATCGACGGAAAGCCACTACCATTAGCAGGAACAGAGTTATCAAATTTTCTTCAAAACCTTCCGGCAGAACAGATCGATAGAATAGATATCATTACTAATCCAGGTGCTAAATATGAGGCTGAAGGAAATGCTGGTATCATAGATATAAGATTAAAAAGAGGTGAAAATATGGGTACTAACGGTTCTGTGAGTGCAAGCTATTCTCAAGGTCGAAGAAGCCGATATAATGTCTCAAGCACTTTGAATTACCGCAATAAAAAGATGAATGTATTTGGAAACGTTGGATACGGGAGAACTAACAGCTTTAACGATATGGTATTTGAGAGTTACCAAAACAATCTTTTGCTCGATGAAATCAATGATACCGATTTTACTTTCAAGAATACTAACTATCGTATAGGAACAGATTTCTTTCTTGGGGAAAAACATACGCTTGGTTTTTTAATAGGAGGATCTGTAAGTGATAGAAAAACAGAAAATGATAATATCATAGAAATTTCTGCACTACCCGACTACGACTCTATAGATTCTGTACTGGTAGCTCGTAACAACGCTACGGGAGGAGGAAATAATTATACCGTTAATCTCAATTATAGATATGATATAACAAAAGAGAATAGCTTTAACTTTGATTTAGATTATGGTCGATATAATAGTTTTTCTAGCCGGTTTTCACCGAATAGATATTTCCAAACCATCGAAGAGAACGTTTTCCTGAGCGAACGGATAAATGTAATAGATCCAGAAAACGATATAGATATTTATACGGCTAAAGCCGATTATGAGCAGCCTTTGGCAGGTGGTGTTTTTGGTATTGGGACAAAAGTGAGTCGGGTTATATCAGATAATACCTTTTTGTTTTATGATGAAGTAAATGATGAACGAGTAAGAAACGATCAGCGTTCTAATATTTT
The DNA here is from genome assembly GCA_938015805.1 of uncultured Saprospiraceae bacterium. Lineage (GTDB taxonomy): Bacteria > Bacteroidota > Bacteroidia > Chitinophagales > Saprospiraceae > JAHDHU01. The sequence goes on from CALLXF010000115.1 coordinate 17,551, forward strand.
TGAATATCTAGAAAATGTATATGCGGGTTATGCCAGTTATAATAGACCAATCTCAGAAAAATTAAGTTTCTCCTCTGGTATCAGAGTTGAACAAACAGATGCAACGGGTACATTGACTCCATTTGACAACGGTTTAGCAGAAGCACCCGTACTTCAAAACTACTTGAGTGTATTTCCAAATCTTGGGTTCTCTTGGAACCCAAAACCGATGCATTCTTATAACCTATCTTTTGGTAGAAGAATCAATCGTCCAGATTACAGTGTGTTAAATCCGTTTGAAAATAGACTGAGTGAACTTTCCTTTGAAAAAGGAAATCCAAAGCTGTTAGCAGAAATCGTTAACAATGTAGAGTTAGGATGGACCTATCAATATCGATATAATTTCAAATTAGGTTATAGCAAAACAGAAAATCAGATTACTAGACTCATCGCTCCAGATACCGAAGATGATAGAGCAGGTTTTATTACATGGGCAAATCTTGCTGACCAAACCATAATCTCCGGAAACATTTCTGCTCCTTTCCAGTTTGGGAAAAATTGGAATGCGTTTTTTAATCTAAGCGGATCTTACATTGATAATCAGGCAGATTATGGAAATGGACAGGTAGTAGATGTGCAGGCATTTACTTATACCCTATTTACCCAACAAACTTTCCCTCTATTCCAAAAATTTAAAGGAGAGATATCTGGTTATTACGCAGGACCTGGAGTATGGGGAGGCGTTTTTAAGTATGAAGCAACGTGGTCACTAAACTTAGGCATACAACATAAATTCTTAAATGATCAACTAAATGTCAAGCTTGCATCAAATGATATTTTCTATCAAGCGTGGTGGCAAGGCGTTTCCGAATTTGCAGGTTTAGAGTCTTTTGGCTCGGGTAAAAACGATACTCGCAGAGTTACTTTAAGTGCCAGTTATAGTTTTGGAAATCAGAAAGTCAAAAGTCGTAAGCGTAAAACAGGGATCGAGGAAGAGAGCCGTCGTGTAGGAAGTTAGCCGTAGATTAAGATTACAAACCAGATTATTCTATTTGTATAGGATAGTTACGTTCCTCTTAAATGTTTCCTCATAGCATTCTTTGAGGCTTTGGGATCTTTAGCAATGATTTGATATAAAATTTCTTGATGTTCATTAATGATTTCTTTATGACTCCTGTCTCTTTTTAGATTTCGCTTGTTTAAGTTTTTCAGAATATCTGGAGCAATTATACGCATCATCAATTTTAAAACGGAGTTTTCACTTATTTCTGCAATTTGCAAATGAAAATTTAAATCTTCATCCTCCCCGGATTCTCCTAACTGAATTTTATTCTCATATTTTAAGTGAGCCTCTTCCAAAAGTTTAATATGCTTTGCTGTTCTTTTTTCCGCAGCCAATCCAGCAGATTTAATTTCTAATAGATTTCTAAATTCTATAATAGAAGCTAAATCTGCTTCTTCAAAATCGAGAACATCAATGATTAAACCTTTAAGAGCGATCATTCCTTTGCCTCTCACTTTAGTACCAGATTGTGGAAGGGTTTTAACCAATCCATAGAATTCTAACTTTTTTATAGCATCTCTAACAACTTGCCGACTCACGCCTAATGATTCAGCTAATTTTCTTTCAGGGGGAAGCGTATCACCAGGATTAAGAAGACCGCTCATGATTAATGCTCTAATTTGTTTAACAACTTTGTAAACGGGTAACTCTTGGTTTTTATTTAATTTTTTAAGCATATGAGAATTCTAAAAATACTATTTATTAACTCTGTTGACCATAAACTAAATTGCGATCTCATTATCTAAACCAATAAAGCAAAAGACCCTCATTAAATGAAGGTCTGTTACAGCAACTTATAAACTTTATTTAAAACTAAAATTCATAGATCCATATTAACTGCCTTTTTAAATAGAGAAACATCATACAAGACTAGTAAAGAATCTTTCACTTTAATCCAATATTTAGTAAGGACTACAGAGTAACCGTAATATGTTCGTTAAAATATTCTGATGAAACCAGTACGTTATACTCCCCTTTTGGTAATTGACTCAAATTAAACGATTGAACAAAAGAATTTTCTTTTTCTATGTTTTGATGAAACACTAAAACATTACTCTTATCATAAATAGAAATACGGATGTCTTCCTTATTTTCCAGCTCCGCTCTCACTAATACTTTCCCATCTACATTGTCAACCGCTGGTCGGAAGTAAGATTTTATATTTAGTATTTCTACTTTTTCATCATCAATTTTCGCCTCATAAATATTGGTGACTTTACTAGCAACTAAGCTTATTGTATAGCTTGCATTAGTCAATGCACTAAGATCATATTTTATTCTCTTTTTATTGGACTCGATAACGTCAGAGAATACTATTCTCCCAAATGCATCTGTTATGGTTAGTTCTTTCGTCTCATTAATATCACTAGCACTATTTAGTATTATAGATTTCTCATTACGTACAACTTCCAAATTTGAATTACCAGCTGTAATGCCAGCATGAACTTGCATAATGCTTGTTAGAACTAATACTGCGGTGAACATTATATCTTTCATAATCTCTTTTTAAAATTCTTATTAATTAATTACAATACAAATATGATATAATATTATTCATGGATGTTTGCTTAATTTACTCATATTATAAACCATATTGACTCATAATGGTAATTTTGTATATTTTTAGGGTAATTATGAACAATTTAAGCTAATTGTAAATCTCATTTTCATGGATTTAAAACAAAAGAACCACCTCATACCAAAACTCAAAAAGGTAGAGCCTGATTTTGGGTCGTCATTAAGGTATGCCCGTTTTACAAAAAGAAATCCAGACACTAAAGCCTATTGGCATTACCATCCGGAAGTAGAACTAGTATTCATCAAAAATGGATTTGGCAATAGGTATGTTGGAAATCATATCTCAAAGTTTGAAGATGGTGATTTGATTTTACTAGGCCCCAATATTCCACACTTTGGATACGAATTTGGTCTACAAGGGATTAACGAAGAAATAGTGGTTCAATTTAAAAAAGATCTAATCAAAAGTTCTGCAGAATTTCTACCAGAGTTTCAAGAAATAGAAGAGTTGATCCATAGAGCTAAGTCTGGACTTTCATTTTACGGAGAGACAAAGTCATACGTAGGTACTCAGCTAGCCAAACTGGAGTTTAGAAATCCGTTCAAACGCTTACTCAGGATGTTCAAGATTTTACAATTTCTCGCAAAGTCAAAAGAGTATGAAGTATTGAACGCTACGGGAGTAACGCTAATAATTCAAAATCAAGATGAAGATAGAATCAACAAGATTTATAATTATGTAAAAGAAAATTATCAATCAGAAATATCTATTAATAAAATCAGCAAAGTAGCACTTATGAGTGGCCCAGCTTTTTGTCGCTACTTTAAAAAATATACCAAAAAGACCTTTACACAATTTGTCAATGAATTTAGAATCAGACAAGCCATACGACTAATCGGAATAGGCAACAAACCAATAGGTCAAATATCTGGAGAAGTAGGTTTTAACAACTTCTCTCATTTCAATAAACATTTTAAAAGAGTTACCGGCGTGACACCATCTAATTACAAGAAGGCTATGTATCAGGTTATAGGGTGAGTTAATGTAAATAACACAAAGCTTTGTTCCTTTTTATTCCTTATTCTTTAATTCACTTTTCCGCATGGGCATCGAGTCTATTAAATTAAATAATTCTTCTTTAGTTACCACCTCCTCAGACTTTAATTTTACGCTACTATCTAAACCAATTAATTCAATTCTAAAATTCTCATTTTCATTCATTCTAATTAAACTAGAATCTTTTAATGGCTTCCACGAATTTTGAATTCTTGCATTTTTAAAATCTGTGTATTTATATCTTTGATTTTCTAATTGATATAGAACTATTTTTCGCTCTCTCAAGTCTTTATCAGCATTGGTCAGTTCTTTTAGTTGCTTTTGATAGTTCAAAGAATACTTATCCTTAGTTTGTATCACAATAACCCGATCTTGCCAGATATGATTCTTTAAATCTTGCCCCATCAACATATTCGAAACAGTAATAAATGCAATTAACAAAAAAAGTATTCTAATCATACATTCTATAATACTCCTGAAACTTTATCAACAAATTTTTAACGGACGTTATCTATAATGGTCTCATTCCTTAAACCGTATTATAGGTCGGAAGTTCAAACTATATACTCACTAGCTTTTATTCTTACTGATAACTTTATAAACAAATAATTCCCGAATCAACTTCCGCCTTTTAACTCAAACTAGCAATACTAGATTCGATAGCTTTGATCCGTTCCTGGCCATCTGAAAGTTTTTTTCTTTCATTAGCTACTACTTGTTCTGGAGCACCGGCCACAAAACGTTCGTTACTTAGTTTCTTTTCTATTGAACTCACAAATCCTTTTTCGTATGCTAAGTCCTTTTTGAGCTTCTCTAATTCTGCTTCTACATCGATGGCTTCTTCCAATACGATTCCATACTTCTCCGTTCCTGACACAAAGGAAATACAGTTTTCTGGCTCGTTTTCTACAATTGTAATTGACTCGAGGACTCCTATTTTTTGAACCATAGACTCATAGCCATCTGTACTAAAAAGTCTAGTGTTCTCAGCTGATTTAAACATTACAAATTCTAATAAGTCAGATTTTTTTAAGCCTTTTTTATTTCTGATTTCTCTTATACTAGATACTATTGATTTTAACTGATCGATATCTTTAGTAAACTGAGCATCTACTTCTCCAGCTTTAGGATAAGCACTCATCATACAATCATCTCCCTTTGCCCGATCCTCTAACTGATGCCAGATCTCTTCGGTTATAAAAGGCATAAACGGATGGAGCATCTTACATATATCTGTATAAATTCCTATCGCTTGTTGTTTAACAGAAGTACTTACTGGTTTCTGATATTCCGGTTTTATCATTTCTAAAAACCACGAACAAAAATCCCCCCAAATAAAAGAGTACGTTGTTATTAATGCTTCTGATAAACGATATTCTTTAAAATTTCCTTCTATCTCTGTAAGAACTACCGACATTCTTTGATTGATCCAGTCGATAGCCAGCTGATCCTTACTCGTAACGATTATGGACTCATCTACTTCCCACCCTTCTATTAACCTTAGTGCGTTCCAAAGCTTATTAGAAAACTTGCGTCCTTGATCACAAAGCTTATCATCGAATAACAAGTCACCTCCTGCAGGACTACATGACAACATCCCAAAGCGAACACCATCCGCCCCAAACTCTTTAATTAAACCTAAAGCATCAGGAGAATTACCTAAGGACTTACTCATTTTACGACGCTTTTTATCTCTAACCATTCCTGTAAAATAGACATGATCAAAAGGCCTTTTTTCTTCCCATTCATACCCCGCCATTACCATACGAGCTACCCATAAAAAGATTATATCCCATCCTGTTACTAGGACAGAAGTCGGATAATAGTAATCTAGTTCCTCCCTGTCTTCAAAACCATTGAACACAGATATTGGCCACAGCCAAGAAGAGAACCATGTATCTAAAACATCTTCATCTTGCCTAAGATCTGCTAGCGTAATATTTGGATGTTTTTCATTGGCGGAAGCCAATGCTTCTTCTGCTGTCATCGCCACATACAACTCATCGTTATAATACCAAACCGGAATACGATGTCCCCACCATAGCTGTCTAGAAATACACCAGTCTCTTATATTAGTCAACCAATGACGATAAGTGTTTTTTTGATTTTTTGGAAAAAACTCAACTTCATCGTTTTCTACATTTTCTAAAGCTGGACCAGCTAAAGACTTCATATCCACATACCATTGTAGAGATAGCTTTGGTTCGACCACAGCATTTGTCCGTTCTGATCTTCCTACGCTATGGAGATAGTCCTCAACCTCTACTAGGTTACCCGATTCTTCCAGAGCCTTTACGATTTCCTTACGAACTTTAAAACGATCCATACCGATATAAAGCTGACCCTGATCACTGATGGTTCCGTTATCATTAAAAATATCGATCACTTCTAGTTCGTGACGCTTACCGATCTCATAATCATTTACATCATGGGCTGGAGTAACTTTAAGTGCTCCAGTACCAAACTCGCGATCAACATAATCATCAAAAATAATAGGCACTGCTCTATCTACTAATGGCACGATTACAGACTTGCCTTTATACGTCGCATACCTCTCATCGTCAGGATGTACAGCAACTGCAGAATCACCTAATATAGTCTCTGGCCTAGTCGTCGCTATGGTGATATAATCATCGCTATCCGCTAATTTATATCTTACGTGATAGAGTTTACCGTTTTCTTCTTTATGCAGAACCTCCTCGTTAGATAGTACCGTCTGTGCCTCTGGATCCCAGTTTACCATTCTTAGCTGTCGGTATAGTTTACCTCTATTATATAGATCTACAAAGCATTTAAGAACTGCTTTAGAACGATCCTCATCCATGGTAAAAGCGGTACGCTCCCAGTCACATGATGCTCCTAATTTTTTAAGCTGCTTAAGTATGATTCCACCATATTCTTCTTTCCACGCAAAGGCATGTTCCAGAAACTCTTCTCGAGTCAAGTCAGATTTTTTAATACCTTTTTCTCTGAGCATTTTTACGACTTTGGCCTCGGTCGCAATGGAGGCATGATCGGTCCCAGGAACCCAGCACGCATTTTTGCCATCTTGACGAGCTTTACGGATCAAAACATCCTGTATCGTATTATTAAGCATGTGCCCCATATGGAGAACTCCAGTAACATTAGGTGGAGGAATGACGATACTGTAAGCTTCTCTTTCATCTGGCTCCGAGTGGAAGTATCCTTTCTCCTCCCAGTACTGATACCACTTATCTTCTATTTCTACTGAGTTATACTGTGCATCTATGCTCATAAGTCTTACTTAAAATATATTTGGTTCTACCTGATTACTGATCAGGTCTTCAAAATTTTCTCTTCTTCGTATTAGGTGATGTTTTCCATTATAAACCAGTACTTCAGCAGGTCTATAGCGGCTGTTATAATTAGAAGACATCTGATAACAATAAGCTCCTGCATTATGGAAAGCTAGGATATCTCCTTCATTTACTTCTCGGAGTTTACGGTTTACACCGAATGTATCTGTCTCACAAATGTAACCTACGATAGAATAAATACGCATCGGTCCAGAGACTTTGGATATATTTTCTATCCGATGATACGCATCATATAACATAGGTCTGATGAGATGATTTAAACCACTGTCTACACCTACAAAAACATTTGCGGTAGTTTGTTTTACGACATTGACTTTAGCTAAAAAAACACCTGCTTGAGAGACTAAAAATTTCCCTGGTTCGAATATGATATTCAAAACTTTACCGTAAGATTTAAAAAACTCATTAAATCTTGTCGAAAGCTTTTTCCCGAGATCTTCTATGTCTGTCTCGATCCCATCATTTTTATAAGATACTTTAAATCCGCTTCCCAGATCTAGATAATCCAAATCTGGAAAATGATTTGCTATTGATAAAAATATTTCTGCTCCTTGCATAAACACTCCTGAATCCAATATATCAGATCCGGTATGCATATGTAATCCATCTATGGTCAATCCGGTATTTTCTACGATCCTCAAAATGTGAGGTAACTGGTGTATCGATATCCCAAACTTAGAGTCGATATGCCCAACTGAGATCTTAGAATTGCCCCCAGCCAAAATATGCGGATTTATCCTAATACAGACTGGATAATTAGGAAATTCCTGCCCAAACTGCTCAAGAATGGAAAGATTATCAATATTAATTTTTACGCCTAGTTCCACTGCTAGTCTAATTTCTTCCAGTGATACACAGTTAGGTGTATACATTATTTGCCCATTTGAAAAACCTGCATGCAGTCCTAACTTTACCTCTTGGATCGATACGGTATCTAGATGAGCTCCTAGGTTCTTTATTATTTTTAAAACAGAAATATTTGTCAGAGCCTTGCAAGCATAATTTATCTGTAATCGAGGAAGATCAAATGCATTATAGAGTTTACGATATTGCTGCTCGATTATATTACCGTCATATACATATATGGGACAGTCGTAATGAGACGCTATATCTTTTACAGAAATTCCATCTTGGAAAAAGTAATCTTCTTGATCTGCAAACATCTTTTAATGCTAGAATTTATTAATCCACTAAGGTACTGAGGATGTAATAAAGTAAATAGTAAATAGCATCTAGATTTAATACAAGCATAATTTTAAAAAAAAGCGATACCTTATACACCAAAGAATATAAGTTAAGCATCTAAACTAAAACGATCCGATTAAAAATGACTTTAGCTGATATCATAAGAGGATGTAAGCGGCAAGAGCCAAAAGCTCAGAAAGAGTTATATGACCGATATAAGGAAGTCTTGTTTGGGATAACACGTAGATACATAAAGTCGATAGAAGACGCAGAAGATGTTTTTATAGAAGGTCTTTATAAAATATACAGCAAGATCGATAAATATGAGGGTACTGGAAGTTTTGAAGGATGGATGAAACGTATAGTCATCAATGAGTCATTAATGTATATCCGTAAAAACAAAAATTTTAATCTATCAGTAGAAACTGACAACATACAAATTGGCGTAAGCCCAGAGATTATCAATAGTCTACAGTATAATGATGTGATAAAGTTACTGGATCAGCTACCGACCGGATATCGTACAATTTTTAATCTATATGTAGTAGAAGGATATAAGCACCGAGAGATAGCGGAGTTACTAAAAATAAGTATAAACACATCCAAGTCTCAGCTCATACTGGCTAAAAAGAGGCTCAGAGAGATTTACAAAAAAAAAATAAATTATAAAGCAGGATAAATGGATCAGTTAGAAGATAAAAATATAGAATCTCTAAGCTCTAAGCTGCGATCTTATAAAGCTGCACCCTCAAATGCGGTCTGGTCTCAGTTAGATAACCGACTGGAGCATTTACGAAGTAAAAAGCGGATCAGAAAATTTAGAAATTTGTCTATTGCCGCATCTTTACTCGCTCTCGTATCAGTAGTCTGTGTTATGAGTCTTTATCTGGGTAATCACAATCCAGATGTTTTTGCAACTAGTCATGTTTTCCAGCCAGTAATCATGGAAACTATCTCAGATGTGGATGATGAGTTTTATGACGTAAAAAACATAGACTACATATACGACGCCTATACGTCTCATTTACAGAAAGTTAACTAACAATAGCTAGATAAGAAGTTTACTTAAAAGGACTTCTAGGAGTCCATTCTACTTTAGGTATAAAATAATCTAAGGCTCTTGGCACATATCGGTTTATCCATTTAGTATTATACTTTAGGAAAACAGATAAATTATAAGGTACCGCTCCAACTGAAGACTTTATTTCCATTGCCGTCCTAGACAAGTTGATCGCCTTAAACCTGCCTGTTATTCCCTTATCGATCATGTCAAATAGGAAATTTAGATAAGTCTGATATTGGCCATTAACACTATGGTCATATCCTAGAAAATGAGCTTCCATCTGATCGTAGTTAGAAAATATAGTAAAGTATCCGATGAGCCGCTCTGATACTCCTTCCTTAATAAAATAGGCAAATACTCTAAAATCGGATTTAAAGTTTTCTTTTAATGCTATGTTATAATTAGAATGCAAATAAAAGAGGTTAAATCCTGCTCCTTTTACTGTTTCCATATACTGATCATACATCTGATCATTAAGCATTTTTAATTCTTCCAATGTCAATTCTCTCTTGATTAAATCGACTGACTTTTTCCTTGCTCGACGCATGCGGACACGATACTTAGACTTCATGCTACCTAAATAATCATCAAAGGTGTTCCACTCCTCATTTAAATGAATCCACATATTAGGCTGTACCTCAAACTTAGTATACTGATTAAAATCATCTATTTCTGAAATCTGATCAGGAAAGAAGTCTTTTTTCAGATTTACACCTACTTTTATTCCGTTACGAATAAGTTGCTCTCGCACTTTATCGGTAACACAATCCATTATTTTATTAACTTCTCGATTTTCCAGTGATAGAGAAAAATGATACCCAAAATCACCCGTAACTAAAGTATTTCCCAAGATGAGAAGATGGGTTTCGAATAATGATGCAATGCTACTTTTTACCTTAGCTGAAATTTTGGAAACTATACTTTCTCTAGCACCAGTATCTTGTAAAGAGTCAGATAAATTTAGATTGATGATTTGATAATAAAGGATTCCTATTGCCTTAGAGTTCTGCATGATGCAGACATATCTAAACTGCATATCTTCTGGTGGATTAGCCTCTAGTGTTTTTAGATATTGAGACTGTAAAAAAATATCTTTTTTACTGTATTTATCCCACTTCTCCTCGATCCCCATTATGGAAGTCCTGTATTCCATACTGTAATCATCAAAAAGATGAAACTCCTTGCCTTGCCCTTCCGCTACAGATAAATTTTTCAGTACTTCTTATTTCTTGTTATACAAAAGTAGGTTCTATTGTAGAAGATTAAAAGTCTAAGATTAATTATTAATCATTTCCCACCGTAAGAATCGACAATTACCCAGACCAGCAAAGTGATTATACCAATTCTCTAATTGAAACTTAATACTGCCATATCTAGTTGCAAAATCTTCAAAGTTTTTTACATCGATAGACTGATACTTATCATTAATAGGAATAGAAAGCGTAAGTCGCTTGGTTTGATTTCCATGTCGATATACTAACTTTGATAATTTACGCACAGATAAATGATCCCCCCGTTCTATATCTTTGCCGATAACTAGAAACAAGGTGTTTTTTTCTGAAGCATCTTTAGACTCTGCTAAGCTTCCTATCAGGGGTAGATATGCTAAAGTATCTGGAACCATTTCTCCCATTTGCTTTATTACACGAACATCGACACCCTTTTTTTTGTCCTTAGATGATGATGAAGAACTCGACTGGTTATCACCACATCCAATAAATAATAAAACACCTATAGCAAGAAGAAAGCTTTTCATTTTGGTAAATTTGGTGCTTTATATACTCTTAAACAAATCTAAACGACACGTTATTACCGTATATAAATGTAAAGAGGGTAACAATAAAGAATATAAAGAAAATGCATTTTTGAAAATTAAACTAAAATCATGAGTGATAGCTATTTTAAACCGGAGGATCTTGCAAAATTTGGAGATATTACAGACTTCCAAGAATCCATGGGCAAAAAATTTTTTGAGTGGTATGGAGAAGTCTTTGCTGAAGGTGCACTGACTAAAAGAGAAAAATGTTTAATTGCGTTAGCTGTAGCACATGCACAATCTTGTCCTTACTGTATCGATGCTTACTCTAGCTCTTGCCTACAAAACGGAGCTGATGAGGAGCAAATGATGGAAGCTGTACATGTAGCAGCTGCAATAAAAAGTGGAGCGACACTTGTAAACGGAGTACAAATGATGAATCACGTGAAAAAAGTATTAATGTAAATTATGGGTGTAAAACAAAAAACAAAGTCCTTACAAGCTAAGGATTCAGACTTATCGAATACTTTTTTCCAATTACAGGTTTTGAGTGGCAAAGGATCCCAAACCATTACAGATCTACCTAGATTTAGCAATAAACTAAAGGATCTGGGATATCCCACATTACGTCCCAGTAAAAAATTAGAAATATTCCAGCTTAACATCGGTAAACTTTGTAATCAAACATGTGCCCACTGTCATGTAGATGCAGGACCAGATAAGAAGGTAGAAAATATGGATCGAGCTACTTTAGAAAAATGTCTCGATATCATACTCAAAAATGATATTCCTATTGTCGACATCACTGGCGGTGCCCCAGAGATGAATCCTCATTTTAGATGGTTTGTAGAGTCTTGTAGTAAAGGAGGAAAAAAGGTAATGAACAGATGTAATCTGACGATTATCAAAGCCAACAAAAAGTATGAAGAGTTACCTCATTTCTTTGCTGAAAATAAAGTAGAGTTGGTTTCTTCTCTACCTTATTTTTCTAAATCTCGAACAGATGGACAGAGAGGAGATGGTGTCTTTGAGGATTCTATTGCAGCATTACAAATGCTAAATGCTGTAGGATATGGTAATGAAGGATCAGATCTTACACTTAATCTAGTCTATAACCCATCGGGTGCTTTTTTACCAGGAGACCAGGCTACTTTACAAGCTGAATTTAAAAGCCAGTTACATCGTAAATACGATATTGTTTTTAATGATCTTTTTGCCATTACCAACCTGCCAGTATCTCGATTCTTAGACTATCTGATAGAATCTAAGAATTATGAAGAATACATGACTGAACTGGTAAATGCTTTTAATCCGGCTACAGTAGAAGGACTAATGTGTCGCAATACGATATCTGTATCATGGGATGGTTACATGTATGACTGTGATTTTAACCAAATGTTAGATTTAAAAATAGCTAATAGAAGACAACATATCGACGATTTTGATGTAAGTATACAGGATAGAGATATCATTCTAAATCAGCATTGCTACGGATGTACAGCAGGTGCTGGATCTAGCTGTGGTGGAGAAATAACGGAATAACATATCATATTTTTTATGTGACACCATTATAAAAAACGCGTCCTAAAACTGGAAGTTGTTTTATAATGATGGGCTAGCAAAGTATAAAGTATTTTGCTAGCTTTTTTTATGTCCATACGATATTGATACTTATTAATCCGTTAGAAAAAAAATCTATTTAATAAGTGACCTTATAATAAAAGTGTCGTCTTAAAAATGGAAGTTGTTCTATAATGATATAGGCGAGCAAAGGTATAAAGTACTTTTGCTCGCTTTTTTTATGCTTGTAACCGATGTATGTTCATTTGTTTTCTAGATAATCCTCTTTTCTACTTAATCATCTGAACTAGAACTAGATTGTAGGATTAGCAGATTTTTAAGTCATTTATTTTTAATTGCCTAATTATGGATTAAAATCTTAGAACAATAGAAAAAGACCGTATTCCCTGGCACAACTGCTTTATGATTTTAATAAAAAAATCTTATCGTCCAATATACTTTTATCCTGTATTAAAATTAAGATTGTATTCTACCCTTCCAGTGTGCTCCTGAAGATTTCTCCATCTGATTGAAAAATAAATGTGACCTTATTACAAGAGTAGCGTCTTAAAAACGGAAGTTGTTCTATAATGATGAGCGGGCAAAAATATAAAGTATTTTTGCCCGTTTTTTTATGCCCTAAACCGCTGACTACCAATCACTGAATTATTTTAATTAATACCGAGAAAGTAGCTATCCTTTATATCTCATATCCGCGTTTTTACCTTCTAAAAGATGCAGATGATTTTCTATAACATATTCTTCGCTTTTAAATCGGTCTCCTCTTTGTTTTGTTTGTTCAAATCTTAATATACTTCTGGTAAATCTTCTTACATCTTCTACCGATTCTAATATAAGTCCAGGAACCTGAACATTTTGTCCATTGGCATCTTTAGCTACCATCGTAAAATAGGACGAATTACAATGTTTTACCGATCCAGTTTGTATATTTTCTGATACGACTCTTACACCGATAACCATAGAGGTTTTACCAGTATAATTTACATTCGCCTTGAGCGATATCAGCTCCCCTACTTCGATAGGATTTAGGAAATCTACTTTGTTAACAGATGCCGTTACACAATAATTTCCACAATGTTTAGAAGCGCATGCAAAAGCGATCTGATCCATCAAATTAAGGATATGACCACCATGGATCTTTCCACTAAAATTAGAATGAGATGGTAACATGAGTTGTGTCAGCGTGATACGTGAATCTT
>CALLXF010000116.1 GCA_938015805.1 uncultured Saprospiraceae bacterium
GATTTTGCGGCCGCCTACTTTAACCGTGCAAACGCAAACCTAAAATTAGAAAATCAGGATGATGCTTGTAAAGATATCCGTAAAGCTGCTCAACTGGGAATGAAAGATGCCGTGCAGCATATTCAGAGTCTGTGTCAGTAACCCGTAGGTTAAGTATTTAATAATCACGATAAAACTGAGATTCAATAAATAATAATTGGAGAAGATAAATATTTAAAATTTACTTATCAAAATAGAACTTAGAATAAATCTAGGTCCTATTTTAATTTAGAGGTGTATTCTTTTTTATGGCCTTAAAAAATATCGATCGCACTACTCTATCTCTACTATCATTTCTATTTCCGCACAAATTCCACCTGGCAAGGAGTTCATACCCACAGCAGCACGAGCATGTTTACCGCGTTCCCCAAAAACATCAACCATCAAATCTGAGAATCCATTTACGATTTTAGAATGCTGTGTAAAATCATCCGTACTATTTACCATACCTAACACTTTTACAATACGCTTTATTTTATTAAGATCACCAAGATGCCATTTTAAAACGGAGAGCTGAGCTATGCCTATTCTTCTCGCAGCCTGATAACCATCTTCAATTTCTAGATCTAAACCGAGCTTTCCTATTATATTTTTTCCGGTATCATCTTTAGGTCCTTTACCTGCTAGAAATAATAAATTACTGGTCTGGACGATATGGACATAATTAGCCACAGGAGGTTTAGGGTTCGTTAAAGTGATGTCTAGACTATCTATTCTGGCTTCGATATCATAATCGTAAAAATCTTTTTGTCCAATCTTATCGACATTAGATTTACAAGAGACGAGTAAAAAAATCATCAAACCAAAATAAATTAATCTATTCCTAAATTCCATAAGGTCTTATCAATCTAATATTTAAAAAGGAAACGATCTATAGTAAATCGATCCCATACCTTAGGTAAAAGTAATAAAGCTACTAGTAAGATCAGGCGATACAAAACATGAGATAAGTCCCAGATCGGTTCAGATAATCCATGACCAAAAGTCACAATCACTAAAACTGATGCTAATGCATACAACGCATAGTCTCTACATAATCCTATTACTAAAAATAGCCCACCTATCAGCTCTACATATGAGGTATAATAAGCTGTAGCTTGCAATAAAAAAGAAGGTAAGAGCTCCTGATAAGTAGGTAAGAAAAAATTAGTGTATACATTATCTAACCCAAATTTAAATACCTTTCCATAGCCTTGCATTAGAAATATAAATCCTAAGACCAGTCTGATCGTAGTAACAGCTACTACTTTATTTATGGCAATACTGGAGTTGTGATTATTCATAACAGATTCAAGATAAAATTAGAAAGGAGGATTACTCTACAACTTTTGCATTAGGTGTTTTAGAAAATGTAGTGCTCGGCAGAGCTGTATCGGATAAGGTTACGTTTATAAACTCACGAGTGTTACGAGGTTCCATTATTTTACCTTCTTCCACTTTATACCATGTAAGACTGTTAGGCAATTTTATGCCGTTAAACTGCTTCCAATCATCATAACGTATATAAGATATCTTTTTACTTTTCTCACCAGAAAAATACGTAACTGTATATCCTAGCCATGCCATCTCAAAGGTCATCGGATCATAGTAAATAAAATACTCATCTTCTGGACTGACTCCTACTCCAGCATTATATGAGATTCTAAAACCTGGATAAGACTTCTCCTCAAAATCTAAAGGATCAACCTTAGTATATACTATACCGTCATCCGCTAGCACAAATGGCATCGCATAAAAGTAAAACATTAGATTAGTATAAAACTTAGCATTTCCGTCATAAGAGGTATCAGCTTCCACCCAGTATTCCTTGCCATCAAAACCCGAAATAAAATTAGAGGCTTCTATTTTCTCGGCCCGACTATGTATATCGATAGTTTGTTTTTCGTTGCCTTCTTTTTTTACGATCTCATAAGATAAGGTTTTCATGGAGTTCCATTTATCTAAAGTTCCATGATTAGTAAAAACCTTAGTTAAATCCTGAGGGAAATTTTTTTCTTTTTTGACTCGCTGCGGAGCTTCAGGAATAGCCTTGATCTTAGACTGATCACAAGTACAGAATAAAATCGAGATAAAAATTAATAGGCTTAAATACTTCATAAATATTTTTTTATTAGAAGGTGTAAATCTACTCAGTAATTACATGGATCGGTACTATTATATCTTTGATAATTGTCCTTGTCACTGCAAGACCTGTAGATTTAACAAGAGTCATAACCAATTACTCTCTTAGATCACTCTATTATAATCCTCACTCCTCTTTTAATCATCATAACTTATCCATATGTTTTCTTCTGCGTAGACTCCGTAATCATTAGAGATATCTATACTAACGGTATTTAACCCTCCCTCGATTACGTATGTTCCGGATAAAAGCTCTTCCTTATGTAATAGTGATTTCCATAATGCCACCGGACCAGAAATAAGCATAGACTCAGAACAAATATTTATTATAGTTGCACCGCTATTTACATGTGTACGGATCCAAGGATCATAAATTTTATCCCCATCTTTTTTTAATACGTAATCAGCCATAGGCATCTCAGGAAACTGGTGTTTTAAGGTAGGTCGGATCGGAATGATAAGATGTTCTAAGCCTAGAAGGCGTTTACGATTTTTAATCTCAGCTATAATTTTTTTACTGTAACCTTTTCCAAGAAAATTTTTTGTTACTATTATTTGCAGACCTCCTAGCGTATTTAATAAGCGACCCTTTTCATAATCTTCAACACTTTTTTTTACTAACCAGTCCCAGCCAGTATTAGGAAGATCTTCCATTGGGTTAACCCAATAGATTTTTACCATATTAGCAAATCCGATTAAATTCTCCTTGTCATTTATTGCAAATAATTGAGTCACTGGAAAGTATTTTTCTATTTTAGTCCAATGATTTTTTATTATTCCTGACTGATGAATTACAGGAGGAAAAGCAGCCTTTACAGCCATGCGATATTGAAATCTTAAGTCGTCTGTTAATTCCGAAAGCGTTACAAATCGAATCAATATTGAAATGTTTTAAAAATCGATAATTAAACTAAAGTAAATAGATCTGGATGTTTTTTCATTGGCTTAAAGCCAATATTTCTTCTATGTGTAAAACACAAAAAAATCAAGGTCTAGTTATATCATATCGACTCCGGCAGCTCTATTATAAAATCTATAAACTGTATGATCTCATGAGTCCTAACCAATTTAAATTTATCCGAGAAGCCTCTATACATCTCACTGTCGATATTTATACAACAAGCAAATGCCCTTAAATGATCAAACAGTTTTTCTATTACACCTTCCTCTCCCATATAAAAAACAGGATTTTTTTATGAAACCTTAAGATTACTGCGTTCTGAAATTTCTAGACATTGGTGATAGTAAAAAACATAGAATTAACTTTTATAAAAAAGTGTCTTAATCTTGAATAAATATGTCTGCGGGTAAATATAGACTCATTTTATTGGTTAAAATTAATTACTATTTTATAAGTTCTAATTCTTAGAAAGTATTGTTCCGCTAAGAATTAATTTTCAACAAATAAAAAAAGCCACACTAAAAATAGTGTGACTCTTTATCAATCGTCTCTTAAAAACCTAATGTCTACTTGACCAATGTAATATTCCCATCTTTTACTATCTCATCTGATCGATGACAATATTCTAGTGTTGTTCTGAGCTGATATACATATACCGCAGATTGTAATTTATTTTTACCCATCGGTCCTTTCCATTCTTTAGAGAGATCATCAGACTCATAAACTTTATTACCCCATCTATCATAAATTTCTAGAGTACTATTAATAAACTCTGCTTCTGGTGCTTTAAATACTTTAAACGCATCATTACTACCATCATTATTAGGACTAAAAATATTAGGTATATATATTCCATTTTCATCTAATTCTTCTGCCGCAACATCAATAACCACCTCCTTAGTCTCACAACTATTAGATAGCGTAAGTAAATAACCTCCCGGCTCCGTAACCGTGAGCTCGTCTATGATCGTTCCGTCTTCCCAAGTGATATCTACATTTGCAGAAAGCTGATCGATAATTATCAGATCCTCAGTCTCATCACATGCTAGCTCAGGAATAATTACGTTGTAAGTAATCTCCTCTATTTGTTCGACCTCTATTTGTTGTGTATGAGTACAGCCTAACTCATCTACAACCTCTACAGTATAGATGTCCGCAACTAAGTCCGACCAGTTAGGAACAGTCGTATATGATAATCCGTCTATGGAATATTGGAAATCTCCTTTTCCACCAGTGGCGTTATCTAATAAAATTTCTCCACTAGCATCATTCCAGCAAGCCTCCGTCGCAATAAGATCAAAAGAAATAGGATCATGAACAATAGCGGCTATATTTACAGTAGAATCACATCCAGTTACACTGGATAGTACTATTGCAAAGGAGGTATCCCTTCTGATATCTATACCTTCATAAACATTATAGCCATCACAAAATTCTAAGGATACATTCTCTATCATCTCTGGAAACTCTTCAACTTCTATCATCTTTATAATCTCACATCCCAATTCGTCTTTTACATAAATCGTATAATTATCTGCTGGAAGGTTTTGGAAAGAAGGAGTCGATGTGTAATTAATTCCATCCATAGAATACTGTAAAGCCCCTTTTCCTCCTTGGAGGTTTTCTAGATTAACCTGACCATCAGTTTCATTATAGCAAATCTTATCCGTTGCTAAGTCAAAAGTGATCTCATCATATACAGTAGCATTTACCGTTACTAGGGAATCACAATTATCTACAGAAGTATAAGTCAATACAAAACTCGTATCATTTGCAAAACTGATACCTTCATAAATATTTGTTCCAGAACAAAACTCCAGATTCTTTTCTTCGTTTGCCACAACACAATCTTCGTACACCAGGAATACAAAATCTTCCTGAGCTTCACAACCTTCTAATGATATCATTAAAATATCGTCATAAAGTAATGTTCCTGATGGCAACGTGGATAAATCAATCGTTACCTGATAATCTTCCGATGGGACACCAATAAAATCTCCTACTCCTGCGACATCTGTAAATAACGAGTCTGTGTAACCAGATGTACCATCAATTAAGATTTGTACATTTTCCATTAGTGTATCACCAGTGTCAACAACTCCATTCTTATTTACATCAAAGTATACTAAGCCATTTAAATTACCCATAGGATCGAGTAACTCTAAAGAGAAGTTTTCTGATATCGCTGTACACCCAAAAACATCCGTCAGCTCTACATAATAAGATCCACTTTGCTCAGCAATAAAATCAGGAGTTGTTCCTTCTGGACTTGGAATAGCAGCACCATTATAATACCACTGATAGGTATCTATATTAGGAATCTGCGGAAGACAAAGTGTATCTGGATTACACTGTTCTAAACAGCCATCAGGTACAAGTCCGATGTCTGGCCCTTTATTTATAGTTATTGTATTACTTTCTGTTTTACATCCATGCTCATTAACTCCTACTACAAAATAATCACCAGCCATCTCTACAGTAATGGTGGATCCTACTTCTCCCGTATTCCAATAATAATCTAAAGTAGGATCAACATTAGTTACGGTTACATCAGAAGACACCCCTGCACATAAATATCCTGTAGGATTAGAACTTATGGTAATAGCTGCTGGTACTGGATGAACCTCTACCGTAAACGGTCCGATTACATTTGTACAACCTGTAGTCTGATCTGTCAATTCGACTGTATAATTATAAGTTCCTACCGCAAGCAGATTTCCTCTCTCTAAAGAAAATTCTAAATCCGAGCTACTCTCTCCAGAAGACCACTGATAAGAATAATTAGCCACTTCTATTACCTCTAGGAAAACATCATCCCCTTCACATACAGATAAATTATTATAATGATACATCATCGCTTGACCGTACTCGTTTACATCGATTCCTCTTATGGTCGATACTGGTTTTGCTAGTAATCCTTGTTCGTAAAAATCTGGACTGTAAGTGCAACCATCTGCATCCGTTACAGTTACACCGTACACATCAGCATCGGTAACACTTATGGTCTCCGTAATTTCTCCTGTTGTCCACTCCCATGACACACCTCCTGCCGGAGCAGATAAAACTGCTGTCTCTCCCTCACACATGGGGTTTACATTATCAGAAGTTATTTGACCAGCGAGATCATTTGGTTCGATATCTATATTTACTGTAAATACATCATCACAGCCGTAAATATTAGTTGCAATAAGCGTAGCTATATAAGAGCCCGCATTTTCATAAGTGTGATATGCTAAAGGGACAAAAGCTTGATTTTGATCTCCCGATCCTGGATCCCCAAAATCCCAAGTCCATTTTACAACATTAGGACTTGCGGTCTGTCCCTCAAATCTTATAGCCGTGTTTGCACAATTTACATCTGGTTGCGGAATTGTTATTTCTGGTTTTGGATGAACGGTTACATCTTGCGTATATCTCGATATACAAGTCGCCGTAGCAATCTCTAAAGTAACCGTATAAGTTCCCACACTATTATATATATGAGTAGGCTCTTGTAGTGAGGAAGTATTATCTAGACCAGAAGCCACATCTCCAAAATCCCATGTCCAGCTTAAAATATCTTCTCCAGGAATAAATGTAGACAAGTCATAAAATTTCATCTCTACACCAGGGCAAGATCTATCTATATCAAATCGAGCGGCAGCAGGAACAGTAACAACCTTACTTCTCCATATATCACAGTAATCACCTAAATTATTTCCGTCTAATACTCTACCTATCAAAAGAACATGATAAAAACCTGCATTAGTAAAAACATAGGAAGGATTTTCTAAAGTAGAAACATCTGACCCCACAGCCTCATCTCCAAAATTCCACCTAAGAGAACCTACCTCATAATCTATAGAAGTATTAGTAAAATTATACTCATTACACATCGTACCTTGTGTAAAAGAAAAATCTAAAATACCTGCCGGATTTATGCAATAGTCTAAATTACAATTACCCCCATTACATGTTCCTCCTCCATTAGGATCACACCAGTCAAATACTACTAAACTATTAGATAAATTTTTACATCCATTAATATCTGTAACCTCTACCTGATAAGTACCTAATTCGGTAACATCATAAATATTTCCCACTTCCCCAGCTATTGCTACTCCATCTTTATACCACTGCCATGTGTATCCGTAATCTGAATCTAAAGCATATAGTCTCGGAAAAGGATCATTTATCGCAAGACATATACCTGTGGCATCCGGCGTAGAAATCCTGATATTAGGAACTGGTAATCCTTCTATCGTAAAATAGGTATTGCCGATACACCCTTTATCATCTGTAACGACTAACTCATAACTTCCTGGAAATAACGATGGACTTGCGATATTAGCTACTTCAATATGATTATCATCATACCATTTATAATCAGAAAAGGTACTACTTACAGTTACTACACCTGATTCATTTGCACATAATTCTAATGGATGATTTACTACTGGTTGCGGAAGAGGATTTACAGTTACATCTATCTTTTCACTAAATCCACAAAGACTTACTCTTACCTCTGCAGCTCCCGATTTATTCCATTGTACTTCTATATTATTTTTATCTGGTTCTGTAGTTATCGTTCCCATATCGCTAGGAATAATCTCCCAGATATATTCTGCATTTTCTATAAAGTCTGCGGTGTAGCTATGGATCTCTTGATCACATACTTGATCATTTCCTACGACACCTACCTGCGTAATTGCGTTTAACGTAAGATTAAAAAGATCTGACTCACATGGAAGTCTATCGTATAAGGTTTGGCTTACGCCAATGTCATAAGGTCCTGTTGTAGCCCAATTTATGGTAACTGGATTTCCAGTTTTTTCTTCTAATGTACCTCCATTATTAATGTACCATGTAAAGGTTGCATCTGCACTACTGGAAGTAGCTTCGTACTGATAAGAGGATCCTGGACAGACTGCCAATTCTCCATTTATACCCGTAGGAGCATCTGGCTTTTCAACTACCTGAACGATCATTTCTACAAAATCATTACAGTAATCATCTGGACTTACTGCCTCCACTGTAAGCATATACATCCCTGTCTGAGATGGATAAGGAATATTTACGGATTCTGCATTGGCGAAAGCCCAAACCTCCAAACCAGCATCATTTTTTAAAGACCAGTTACTCATTACTTTTCCTGTACCTGATATTTTTATAGTTGTATAATCCGCAATCGCATCTGGACAAACTTCTATAGGTCCTGCGGCAAGAAATTCATCCACAATTTTTACATCCAGAACATCCGTTCCACTGCACTCTAAATAACAATTATCATAATCTACAGATATCTGCGCTATAGCTGGTAAATTCATCGGAGCGTCCCAGATTACTGTTACTTCATTAGTCCCTTGCCCTGTAATGATCTGTCCTGTCGTAATGGACCAGTTATAATAGGTAGCGTTATAATCCTGGATCGTATAAGTTTCTGCAGCACCTTTACAGACATTATCCGCACCGATTATCTCCGCATTTCCAGACATAATAGGAATCTGCACTAAAGCGGGAGATAAACAATAACTTCCCGTACAGTCACTAACGGATAACTCTATGTTACCTACAGGACCTCCTTGCCACTCTATAGCTATAAAGTTATCTGTAGATCCTCCACCAGAAATAACCGTTCCGTTAGAAGATACGGTCCAGAAAAAATTATTACAATCAGCGTCAGAGGTATAAGTAAAAGTATCGATCTCACAGATCGTTCCGACACAGTCTATAAAAGGACTTAGGGTAGGTTCTACGATGATATCTAATGTTGTAGTATCTGCACAAAGGCATTCGTTTTTTGCGATTAGTTCTACTTCATAAGATCCAGCACTAGCAAATGTATGCTCTGGATTTGCATCTGTAGTCGACCCACCGTCACCAAAATTCCACTCATAATAAATAGCACCTGACGAGGTGTTTTCAAAATATACTTCTTGTCCCTGACATATGGTGAGCTCATCATTTATAGCCTGCGGTGTAGTTTCAAAACTCGCTTCTGGAGCATCTAAAATTTCTACGCAAATATAAGCCTCAGAGAAGCATCCATTCTGAGTATTGCTAAAAGCCCATACTTGACCCGAACCTGCAGCCCCCCATTCTACTTCTATCTCATACTCATTTATGTTTATCCAGGAATCTGCACCGGTTACGGTCCATGATATTAACTCTTGATTAAATGATTCCACAGTATAGGTGACTGTGGTATTCTCACACACTTTCTCACATCCTACAGAAGGATCCGAACTAGGACAAAATGAAAAAGCATTAGAATATAAGTTAAGGGGCTCTGATTGTTCTATAATAAACTCCGTCGCTATAAACTCTAAAAGTTCACCAGCTGCATTACTATGCAGGATTAATTTTCCATCCCAGTCGTACAAATACACTTGTACTATATAATAACCAGGAGGCAAAATATCAATATAAATACATCGATCTAACGAATCCGTTTCTATTATAATAGGATTTCCATTAGGGTCAAGAATATTCCATTCTGCGAGACCGATCTCTTCAAAAGGTTCTATACATAATTCTATACCCTCACATTCTATATAACTTTGAGAGATAAAATACTGCTCGTCCTGAGCAAAGGAAAAAAGAGTAAGCATTAAAAATGCCACGGTAAGTTGTAATCGATTTTTCATAATGGTATGGTGGTTAAAAAGTTTACTTTGGGAACCTATAGCCTAGATACTCTGAAGATTAGATACGTTGCTTAAAAATGAAATTTATTCTATTTAATATCTAAATATTATAAATCATCCCCAAAAGTGTACGTTTTTACTGTCTTTAAGGTAAAGTGACGTAGAAATAAAAAATAGAATCGAGCAACATGTCTAAAGCAGAAAACTTCTTTAATTACTATTCCTAAAGAAAATGAATGACCCCTTCCTCTACCACTGTAAATTCTGTATCACTAACTCCTTTACTCAATCTACCTTTTTTAAGATCCTCTATTGCTCTCTCTGGATTATCATCTGCTAGAGCAAAAGTTCCAAAATGCATAGCTACTGACTTTTTAGATCGGACATCTAGATGTACTTGTACAGATTCCTCAGGAGATATATGTATAGGACTCATAAACCACCTAGGCATATAGGCACCGACAGGTATCAGCGATAAATCCATCGGTCCTAATCGTTTACCGATCTCTTTAAAAACATCACTATATCCACTATCTCCTAAAAAGTAAACTTTTTTATTGGCATAAGCCAAAACAAAACCACACCAAAGCGAAGTATTACGATCAAAAGTACCTCTACTAGAAAAATGATTTGCTGGAGTAGAAGTAATGTTTATTCCCTCGACTTCTAAAGATTGCCACCAGTCTAGCTCAGTAACACTAGTTGCCCCCATGTTTTCCAATGTATCTTTATTACCCAAAGAAGTGATAAATCTTGGATTCCATTTTTTCTCAATTTCCATAATAGATTCTCTATCCATATGATCATAGTGATTATGACTTACGAGTACGATATCTATCTTAGGTAAAAGATCGAGACTCACTCCAGGAGGTCGATATCGTCGCATAGGAGGTAACGGCAGTGGACTACAATAATTAGAAAAAATAGGATCCGTTAAAATAGTAACTCCGTTTATCTGTAACAAAAATGTACTGTGGTTTATAAAAGTATATTGGATCTGATTAATATCTGCTTTAACGATAGGCTCCATTCTATAATGTGGGTTTTGGATTTTAGTCCATCGATCTTTATCTCTTTTAAGCATATACTTAAATACATCTTTAAACCCTTTAGCAGATCGACCACTCGGGTTTTTAAACCGCTTACCATTAAAATGATTACTAACGGGACCCATATACGGCTTAGTAGACAACCATTTTCCGATGATAATGAAGAGCATTATAAATATAAATACTGCAAAAAATATATAAAGTAAAATCATAAAGTTGTAAACTTTCTAAATCCAATGACGAAAATGATCATTCCAAATGACTTTTTGGCATAGATAAAGTTAAGCTTCTGACATTAATTATCTTTATAGAAGTTAAAATCTAGATGGTAAGCATTTTGATATACCATAAACAGAATTATTAATTATATGACGTACGACAATTTTACTGTAAAAGCTCAAGAGGCCATTCTTAAATCTCAGCAATTAGCTGGAAGTCTAGATCAACAACAAGTGGATACTTCCCACTTGATTAGAGGGATCATGGATACAGATGAGCAGCTCACAGAATTCCTTTTACAAAAAATGGATATCAATATTCCTATCTTAAAAAGAGAACTAAATAAAGCATACGAAAAAATTCCTAAGGTTTCTGGTGGCGGCGTAGGAAAGCAATATTTAACAAATGATTCTAATCAGTCTCTAAGTCGTGCTAAAAAATTAATGAAAGAATTTGGCGATGATTTTATCTCGCTTGAACTCATGTTACTAGGCATTCTCAAAGGTAAAGATAGTGGTGCAAAGGTGCTTAAAGATCTAGGAGCTACAGAAGACGGATTAAAAAAAGCGATCGCCGAACTTAGAAAAGGAAGAACGGTAAACGACCAAAGCGATCAAGAGTTTAATGCGCTAAAAAAGTACGCCATAAATTTATGCGAACGAGCAGAATCTGGAAAACTAGATCCAATCATCGGTCGCGACGAGGAAATCAGAAGAATATTACACATCTTATCTCGTCGTAAGAAAAATAATCCGATCGTTATCGGAGAAGCTGGTGTCGGAAAAACAGCCATCGTTGAAGGAATTGCATGGAGGATCGTAAAGCAAGATGTTCCAGAAAATTTAGCATCTAAAAGAATTTATTCATTAGATATGGCCGCTCTTGTGGCTGGAGCCAAATTTAAAGGAGAATTTGAAGAAAGATTAAAAGCTGTTATCAAAGAAGTAAATGCATCTAATGGAGATGTCATTCTATTTATAGATGAGATCCATACCCTGATCGGAACAGGTGGAGGTAACGGTGCCATGGATGCCGCTAATATTTTAAAACCTGCATTAGCAAGAGGCGAACTGAGAACCATCGGAGCAACGACTCTAGATGAGTATCAAAAATATTTTGAAAAAGATAAAGCACTTGTTAGAAGATTCCAGACAGTTTTTATCGATCAGCCCAGTGTAGAAGATACTATATCTATTCTTAGAGGTATACAAGATAAATACGAGGTCTATCATAAAATGGATATCCTAGATGAGGCTCTCGTGGCTGCTGCCGAATTATCGCACCGATATATTACAGAAAGAATGCTTCCTGACAAAGCCATCGATCTTATAGATGAGGCCGCGGCAAAATTAAGACTAGAACTAGACTCCGTTCCTGAGGAGGTAGACGAACTAGATCGTAAAGTGAGACAGTTAGAAATAGAAAGAGAAGCTGTAAAAAGAGAAAAAAATGAAAAAAAATTAAAATCTCTATCGGAACAAATTGCCAATACTAAAGAAAAACTAGACTCTATAACCGCAGCATGGAAATCAGAAAAAGAAATCGTCGATACCATTCAAGCTATCAAAAAACGAATCGAAGAATTAGAGCACGAAGCTGAGGTAGCAGAAAGGGATAGTGATTTTGAACTCGTAGCCAAAATAAAATATGGTGATCTTAAAGAGAAAGAAGCGATGCTCAAAATTGCAGAGGAAAAACTAGATAAACTTCCTGATGGTAGCCGATTTACAAACGAAGAGGTAACTGCTAATGATATAGCAGAAGTAGTCGCCAAGTGGACAGGTATCCCAGTCTCTAAAATGCTTAAAAAAGAAAAAGAACGTCTTTTACTTTTAGAGGACGAAATCGGCCAAAGACTCATAGGTCAAAGAGAGGCAGTCGTAGCCGTAAGTGATGCTATCCGAAGATCACGAGCTGGTCTCGGCGATCCTAATAAACCGATCGGTTCGTTTATCTTCTTAGGTCCTACAGGTGTCGGAAAAACCGAATTAGCAAAATCGCTTGCCGAAGTTTTATTTGATGATGAAAAAGCGATAACAAGGATCGATATGAGTGAGTATCAGGAAAAGCACTCTGTATCTAGACTAGTAGGTGCTCCTCCTGGATATGTAGGTTATGACGAAGGTGGACAACTAACGGAAGCAGTTAGGCGACGCCCGTATTCTATCATCTTATTAGATGAAATAGAAAAAGCCCACCCTGATACTTTTAATATATTACTACAAGTACTAGATGATGGTCGACTGACAGATAATAAAGGCCGTGTTGCTAATTTTAAAAATACGATTATCATTATGACCTCTAACATGGGAGCCTCTACGATACTCGAAAATTTTGAAGACTTAGAAGCAGTCGGTGAGAACCATAGGGCAGAAATTATCGAGACGACACGTCTTGAAGTATTCGATGCACTTAAAGAAAATCTACGTCCTGAGTTTTTAAATCGGATCGATGATAAGATCATGTTTTTACCTTTAACCAAAGCGGAAATAAAAAAGATTGCATTTCTAGTACTTAAGAAAACAAAGAAAAATCTAGCTAAGCAAGAAATCGGAATTGAGTTTTCTGACTCAGCGATGGACCTAATTGCAGATCTCGGATATGATCCTCAATTTGGAGCGAGACCTCTTAAAAGAGTCATCCAAAAAGAAATCATCAATGAGCTATCTAAGCAAGTACTTACCGGAGAATATGGACCAGGAGATACAATCCATATCGGAACAGATAATAAAGGCTTTACCTTCTCTGAAACTAAAACGGACTCAAAAGAAAAGCCTAAGGTGGAAAAGAAAAAAGCGACATCAAAGGTAGATAAGCTTAAAAAAGCTACAAAGGATGTAGAAGATGCTGTCAAAAAATTAAAGAAGGATAGCAAGAAAGGGAAAGGAGATGTATAATTAGGAAATGTGATATTGTGGATATGATGTAATTCTACGACTGAGTAACCAAATCTTAATACTTGGGATTTGGGATTTGATAATGCAGTAATAAAAGCTAATTTATATTTCTGGAGAATTGTAAAATTTGCATGTACGTAAAGTTTGTAGGATCTGTATTATCTTCCAACATTAATACAACTTCTTTTTTTATATCTGTTTTTACTTTTTCTGGTGCATGCTCGAGATGTCTATCTACTTTTGTGCTATCGTAATACAACTTTAAAAAATCAATTTTTCTAAAACCATCTAGATTTTTTACGAAGTCATTTTTTATAAGCCGAGTACTGTCACAAGAGATCACTTTTACTTCTACCCTTCTATTAGCACTCTGCTGTTCTGCAGAATTAGCTTTTGGATAAAGCATTTTACTATTTCCATAACCCCGAGCTAATAATCTATCAGGAGGAACACTTTGATCAACGAGATATAAAAATATCTCTATTGCCCTGGCTATAGACAATCCGTGATCACGAGAATTTTTAGAAACTGTTTTTTGATTAGGTCTATTTATGTGTCCTTCTAATTCTACGCATACCTTATCATTTACAATTAAGGATTTTCCTAAAAATTCTAATTCATTAAAAGACTGATCTAGTACTATACTTTTATCACCTACAAACTGTATCGTGGTTGATATCGAATTATCGATATCGTACTTAGTAAGATTAATTTTTAAATTTTCTGCATGAGAATCTCGGGAGAGAAAGATATTTTTCTTGAATGGGAAATAGCCTTTTGATAAGATGTTTACCTCGACTTCTGTATTTGCGGGTAACATCACTTTAAAAACTCCATCAGGATCAGTTTTTATACTATCATTTACATCCTCATAACTAACATATATATCCCCTGTGATTTTTTTAAACTTGTCTTTAGGAGCCAGCGATCCTTTAAATGAAATAAATTCTCTTGATTTATATATTCTTAAAGTAGCTCGTCTATTTTTTGCTTTTTGAGCTTTATCAGTTTCCGCTTTGAGCAATAATTTTTCACCATGACTGGAATAGGTGATACGATCTACAGGAATATTATTAGTAATTAAAATTTTTTTTATAGTGTTGCATCGCTTTCGCGAAAGCATAAAATTATACTCATCAGAACCATCAGAATCTGTATGAGCATCTAGCTTAAATCGATAAATAGGTTCTTGAAATCTAACTGCAAAACTTTCAATTCGTTCTACATCCTCAGTAGAAAGTGTAAAAGAATCAGAATCATAATAAACGAGTAACTCATCCTCTATTATTAGAGAATCTATCAGTGACTGAGCAGATAAAAAACAAGTAATAAATAAAAAGATTAATGTTATAGCATACCGCATAATTCTTAAACGGATGACTCTAGTCTATATTATAAGCAGAACTAAATCTTAGTGATTATACTAGAGTGTTGTAATTTACGAGTGAAAGGTAACACATAGATACTACCTAGTAAAAGCAGTCTCGTGAGCAATCATTAATTATTATCCCAGGCTAAGTGGTAAAGTGGTCAGTCTCTTTCCTGTCAATCGTCTTACTGCATTTCCTATTGCTGCTCCGATCGGACCCATTGGTGGCTCACCTACTGGACCTGGATAGTCTGCACCTTCTAATAATACGATATCGATTTCTCTAGGTGTGTGACGCATCAGTGCCATCTTATAGGCTCCATAATTTATAGGATATAATTTATTATCTCTCAAGTCCATTTTCTCAAACATAGAAGCACTTATTCCCATACATACACAGCCCTCTATCTGGGCTCTAACCTGATCTGGGTTTACTGCTATACCACAGTCAAAAGCAACTGTTACTTTATGCACTTTTATCTCATCATCTTCTATAGACACCTCTACTACATGAGCACATGGAGACCCTCCATCTACTGTCGATGCAAAACCCATCGCCTTACCGTTAGAAATCTGATCGGTATACTTAGCTTTATCCGCACAGGCTTGTATAACCTTTCTAGCTCTTTCTCCATATGGGTTATCGTTAGATATAGAATTTAATCTTAGCTGTATGGGGTCTTGATTTGTATTTATAGCTATCTCGTCCATAAAACTTTCTATTGCAAAAGCATTTGCTAATAATCCCAGGCTTCTCCAGAAGCTGGTTGCAAACGGCAGATCCACATGATAGTAAGTCGTACGATGCGGAAGTAAATCATAAATTATAGCTCCTCCCCTGATCGATCCGATATCCGCTCTCATCATCTGCTCGACCCCAGGATCTAACGCAGAATTAAAAAGTGTATCCCCACTTGCAAACTGATGTTCGATCCCTAGTATTTTCTTATCCTTTGATATTTTTGCTTTCATCACGTGATGCGTAGGCGGCCTAAATGTATCGTTTTGGAATTCCTGCTTACGATCAAAAAAAGACTTTACAGGCTTACCTACTGCTTTGGACATTTTTGCAGCTTGGATTGCATTAGGAGTGTGTAATCTTCTCCCAAAACCACCCCCTAAAAAAGTAGGAACAATATTTACATCCTCCTTTGATAGTCCTAATGCACTCGCCACTTCGTCACGGGTAACTTTAGGAACCTGAGTCGATATCTTTATTTCGACTTTACCATCTTTATAATTTGCTACAGCCCCATTGGGCTCCATCTGTGCATGAGCTCCTATCGGAGATCTAAATTCTAAAGATATAATGTCTCCATCCTCATCGATTTCCTCTATTGATTTCCCTTCTTTTTGAATAATAGTTTTTCTACCGTTACCGACAGTAATTTCCTTTTCGACATCGGCTATATTCCATGAGCGGTTAGTGGTGTAATCAAAAGTGATTTTATGTCTTGCGTTGTCCGCCTCTACCTGAGTCTTAGCGATAACACTTATAAAGTCATCTTCCTTTACAATCTTAATTACACCTGGCATATTCTCTGCCACTGAGGTGTCATAGTTAGACATTGTAGCATCCACTAATCGGGACCTTACTACAGAGGCAAACAGCATATCTGAATAGGAAGCATCAATCCCAAAAATAGGAGCACCTATCACTTTATCATATAAGTCTACTCTTACTATCGGTTTTCCGATATGTTTAAACCTGGAACGCTTCTTTAGAACAGGTGTTTCCGGAATCTCCCAATCGGTTACCCCATCTACTATTTCCCCGTATGTAATTCCTCTATTTTTTGCAGAAAATACTCCATTGGCGAAAGCCAAATCATCAATAGATACCTCTAATTTTTCTGCAGCTTTTTTTGCCAGCATCAGTCTCATCGTAGCGGCCATCTCTCTAAGCGGTTTCCACAAGGTAGCCACAGACATACTTCCTCCGGTACCCATACCATCTATATTCCCAGAAGCTGTTTCCGCATGGACCACTTTGATTTTTTCCACATCGACTTCCAGCTCCTCTGCAGCTAATTGTGCAAGGCCAGTAAAAGATCCTTGACCCATTTCTACTTTAGAACTATGCAAAATAATCTGATTTTCCGGAGTTACCTGTATCCATATCAAAGGATCAGACACATCACCCTGATAAGGTGCAATCATCGTCTCGGCCAATTCAAAAATCTTCCTACGTATGGGGTTTCGACCTAACCATACACCTCCAATCATCAAACCTACTCCTACACCAGTATATTTTAAAAACTTACGTCTTTTAAGTCCTTTGTTTTTAGTTAGATCACTTGCCATAATTATAGACTTTGTTTAAAGGTTTTTAGAATTTATGGCAGCTGCTCTATGTATAGCTTTACGCATACGATAATACGTTGCACACCTACAGACGTTAATAATATTATCATCTATATCCTGATCAGTAGGATTAGGTATTTCCTTAAGCATAGCTGCGGTAGCCATCATAAAACCAGGCTGACAATAACCACACTGCGGCACTACTTCTTCTTTCCAGGCTTGTTGTACAGGATGTAAATTTCCCTCTTGCGATAATCCTTCTATGGTTGTTATCTTTTTCCCTTCAGCCATTTTAACGGGATAAGAACATGACCTCACTGCCATGTCATCTACGTGTATGGTGCATGCTCCACAAGCTGCTTTTCCACAACCAAACTTAGTACCCTTAAGATCGAGGCCATCTCTGATCGACCAGAGCAAGGGAGCATTGCCGTCGGATACTTCTACAGATTTAGTTGAACCATTTATGATAAAAGATATTTTCATGAATTAGGTTTTAAGGAATTTTTTAATTTTCTGGAATGATGGCACCATCTGCTATCCATTGCTTTACAGCAGCAATATATTCCATCTTAGGCACAGGTGGCTTTTCCCTAGGAGTTCCCTCCGCATCTACTCCAGGATCCCATGCCCATAATACGAGTTTATGCTCAGTCAGATGTTTAAGAATCTCATCGTGAGAACGATTTCCATTTCTGGTAGGATCCATCATCTGCGTTGCGATTTCTACTCTGGTCTTTCCTTCCCAGGCCATTTCTAAAGGAGCCAGAGCCCATTCAGGGGCACCAGGAACACCAGAATAATTATTATTTTCTTTTTGATGACAGGTACCACACTGGTATCCCGATAGTCCATGGTCATCCTTTCCTCTACTTATATTAAAATTATGAAGATGACTATCCTCTCCCTGTAAAGGAATGTCTCCAGCTGGGTGACAGTTTACACATCGCTTATGCATCAGCACAGACATCATTTTATCAAATGACTCACTAGATCCATCAGAAGAAAGAGACCCTAGAGCATAATAACTATTGCCCTGAGTAGCAAAACTTACAGATAGTATTCCGATGGCTAGAAAAATAATTACGTATAATACGTTGATGCTTTTCATATCTCCTTTCTATAACTTATACAAGTTTCCAAGTTCCTGCTGCAATACGATAAAATGCAAGAAGACCAGATATTATTTTACATGAGTAAGGTAGAATATTAATATCTATAATAAGAAAATATTGTTCGAAATTTAGCCGTCTACAAATTTGAACTAGTCAGCAGTTCATAATTTTATGAAGTTACAATCTAGTTTCGGAGTACCTAAAAATTTTAAATAGTTGTTATGATCATACTGAGCAGGGACTTACTCAAACCATGCCATTAAGGGTTTAGTCGACTTTACGTCGAATATTGTATTTTCCTTGTTTAGGGCAATACTCCCACGATGAGTATTAGTATGGGTATATTAAGAATGATAATACACCTGAGGTTTTAAAAGCACAATATCTATAGCTTTTATCGCCATAGCTAAACTAAAGCTTAGGCTTTATTGAGAACGGTTTCTTCTACTTCTATACCAGATGCTGCAATGCCGGGTGGTGAAAATGGATCAGCCATTCCGCTAACATTAGAAGCAGAAAAAGGAATCATATCTAACTGATTATAGAACCTCCAAGAGTCAGGAATTAGAGTATCATACTCATTTGCAAAAGCTCCATTACGTGCAGTGGGCGAAGCAAAGGTAAATACAGAAAATACTTTAGGAACGATCTAATTATTTTGCCTAATCTGATAATGTAAATATGGTGCAAAAGCAGTAGAAAGATAAGCTCCTAAACTATGACCAGTTATACATAAAGGAATGCCACTAGGAACAACATTTTTTAAGAAATAATTTACGAACTTATCTCCATTAAGATCAACTAACTGATTTAAATTATTGATAGCCTCGTCTGTTCCTTTAGAGATCATAGGTTTTGCACTAGGATCTGAAGCATATTTCCAGTCTACCTGACAAAAGATATTAAAATCTTACCCAAACCAATTATCAAATGAGCCCCAAGAAAAATCTAGAATAGATCCAATAATTGATACCGCATTCTGACTGCCGTTATAAGCGATAAAGGCAAACTGTCCTTTTATCGATTTTGTAGGAACCCATACTGCCTTCCACTCAGGAATGTAAGTATTTAATGACCCTGGAATATCCTCGCAGTAAGCTATATAAGCTAACTGCATAGCAGTTTTAGTACCTGAGGAAGAACCTATATACCGCCTAAAATTCTTAATGCTTAAGGATTCATATTTAGTGGTAAGGGTGCATTTAATGAAAGAGAGAAGACCTCCTAAGGAATCAAATGTATACGAACTCCTAAAAATCTAACTGAGTACTAGTACTTGCTTTAAGTCCACTTAAAAAATCCTAGTGTCTAATGTTCTACAAATTTCAATAGTTATCAACTCAAAAGTTTAAATGAAAATGCTCTATACAATATATCATCAGCATCGCATTAAAATCACTAAGTCCTAGGAGGCTAAAAAGGTTTCTTAGAATCAAGTATAAATACGAAAAAAGAAACCGTAAAACTACTCTGAAATCGAAAATAAAAAACTTAGATATTGCATTTCATCAAAGTCGTTAAACGCGACAGAAATTATTTGAACAAAAATTTTAATAAGGAATCATGGCAAAAACAAATACTAAGAAAAGGTCTTCCAACAGCAAATCGAGAAGTCATAGAGCTACTCCTGACAAGGCTATCCAAAAAATAGAAGGAGCTATTAAACACAAAGAAATAGAAATTGCAAAAGCTGAAAAGGCAATTAAAAAGTGGGAAGATTTTGAAGAACGAATAGAACTTAAGGAACTCCACCAAAGCATTCGTAAAATCGAAGAAATTATTCAGAACCCAAGTCAGCAATTAAATGATTTAGCTAATTACTTAATTAAAAAATACGAAAGCGAGATAGGGTTATCTTCTAATAAATCTAGAAAAAATAGATTTCAAAATCTTTTTGATGTCGCTTTATGGGGTAAAGGTCCTTCTGTATCGGAGGGAGAAAATATTAAGAAACATTTAGGACACGATGCTAATTCATCAGTATATAAACTTTTTAGTGATGCCCGAATAGGAAATCTTACTAACAAAGAAGTTTTTAATTCCACTGGTATCAAAAATGAAAGTACGGTGAGACGAGCTATTCTGGATTGGGAATTAGCAGTAGAAAAATATGAGGGTCTTTGTGAAGGGGCTAGGAATGTAATGAAAGTGGAAATATCTAAATTAATACATGGAGAAGATACCCATTTTAAAAAGGGTGTTGAAAGATATGATAATGTACCGCAGTATGTCATATTCTACGATCATTCCTATAAAGTATCAGAAGAACTACAAAAATACTGTAGTGCAATGCAAAAGAATGCAAATCAATTAACAACAGCCTACAATGATTTTTCTAAAAAAATTATGGGATGTTGGAATACAATTTCTGTAGACGAATCTACCTATATCAACAACGATAGTAAGCTCTCAAACAAACTGTGGACAGAGGTACAGAAAATGATTAAGCAAATCAAGAAATAATCTATTCCAGATATAATTAACTAATTAGATAAAGAAATAAATATGCCCACATCAACAATTCCTTATGACCCAAGTCTAGTCTTAGGTATGGTCATCGACCCAGGAAAAATAAAAGTTTTAGAACAAATTGCAGAACTACAAAAACCTGTAGACGCAGCACGAGACAGGATGAATGCCCTTATGAGACAAAAACTAAGTCTAGATTTAACAATGAGAGAACTCATAAGTCTCAAGGCAACTCCCGAACAACTTGAACCACTATCAAAAGAAATTGATGAAATAATGAAAGCCTTAGTAGCCTCTGCTAGCGAATTAGGATCGAGCGTTATAGAATCAGAAAAGGCTATTGTTTCTGCAAAAGAAGAAAATGATCAAGAACAGATCGGATCTCAAATCCAAAGTCCTTTAGATTTCTCCGCCTCTAAACTAGAGAAACTTCCACTAAGCTCAGACACTATGGATATGGACGTCCAGTATTTTAGATTTGAAAGTGAAAAACAAACTACTAATGATCACGCCTCGGCAGTATCCGGTTTTGTCGGAGCAAAAGTCACCGCTTTTTTAGGAGCTAAAATAGGAGCTCAAGCTTCTCACTCTAGTCATGAAACCACAAGCCGAGCTTCAGAAAAACATGGACTAGAAGGAACTATTGTTATCGTTGCTAACTGTACACATCGCATGGCTCAGGTATTTACAAATACAGTTTTGGATGTAGAAAACGCAATTGAAAACTACGTGTCCTATTCTAAAAAACCATGGAAAAAGCAAAATCTAAAAAGTATGCTTAAACTGGCAAAGAAAAAAATTACACCTGAGGACCAAGCGAATGGTATGCCTGTTTTAGTAGGTGAATCTTATGGATCTAGTTTTGTGGGATTTATACATTTAGAAAAAGTAGAACAAAGTGATTCCTATCAATCGCTACAAGCCAATGCAAACGCAGCGAGTGTCTCTATAGAGTCAGGAATGTTTCTGGGAGGGTCAGAAGGATCTTTTGGACTCGATCAGCAATCTTCTGATAGTATCAAGGACATGTTGAGTACCTCTACCCTACAGTCACATTGCTCAATTATTACGATGGGTCTTATCCCTTCAATAAAATCTAATAATGTAAGCACGACCGTTCAGAAGTTAAAAGGATCTCCTAAAGAACATATGGAACAGCTGGCTGCTATGCAAAATGCAAGTAACTCGGGAATGTCATCTGCTGCTAAAGTAGCCGCTGCATCTAAACAAGGGAATTCTATGGAACAGATGTCTAGTGATTATATAAAGGCATCTGTAGATGCTATCGGGAGCATCGATACTAAAAACAACAAGGTTATCGATATGAATTCTATGATGACCGCCTTAGATGATTATGTCAAAAAGGCTGGATCTGGAATAACAGGAGTTCCAATTAACTTTTATTTAAAATATATTACTCAAAGAACAATCGCAGTACAATGGTTAGAAAAATATTATCCTGATCAATTACATGAAGCCATAAAAAAAGAGGAATCCGAAAATAAAAGTGATGATGAAAATAGTGAGGATGAAGAAAGTGAGGATTGATTTTTATCTATTAAATAATCGCATTTAATCACAAGTAAAAAATAAAATAATGTCAAAATATATTCAAGAAGATTTTTTAGATCTTACAAGCGGGGATCAAATCACTGCTTATTGTAAACAACCAAATCATAATCATAATTACTCAATTCAATTTGCTAAAGATGTAAAAAAAGATTTGAAAACTGAAGGGTGGAATGTTCCAATCACCGGAAAAAATTATCTGAGTGGACAAAGTAACCCACCAAATAATGGCGTAGAGTATAAGTGCAAAAAGATTACTAATAAAGAATACAAATTCATAAAAGCATAATACATATTCAAAAAACCAAATTACTAATCATCAAAAAACACTAAATGGGAAATGCAACAATTAAAGGATCGGTACAAGTAGGTGCAAATACGTTTGACTATGCAGAGGTAAAAAGTGGTAATGGCGGAAGAGGTCCTAGAGGCATACATGTATGGCTCGGAACACGATCACAGTTTTACGGCATCAATCCTAATCCGCATAGCAATCCTAAATACAATAAAGGTCAGGGTGATTTTTATAAACAAGCAGCCTCAGTGCTAGGGGCTTTTTATAATGCACATAATCAAAAATTTCCTCGATACCAAAAGTCAAGTTTCACTTTTAATAAGATCACCTATACTAATGATATACCGCATTAGTGCATTTAAAAAATACACTTAATTATTTCATATTAAAAAAACAACTTATGAGTACAATAAAAGATGGCAATTATAATGCAGCCCGCAAAATACTAATTGAAGCAGGAAGCAAAACTGCCGAAAAAGCACATCCTCAACATACTTCTAGTGGTTCTTGCCCTCGAGATTATGGGATAAAACTGATAAATGAGGCAGGGGACGAATTTACTCAATTAGGATACACTAAAGTACATGAAAAAGCTATAGCCGCCGCTACAAAAAAAATGGGGCTAGTTAGCAGAACATAACCAAATTCTTTCTAAGAGTAAATACCCTTATAGGGTATTTACTCTTAAATTAACATTTACCTCAGCACCGTAACATTACCTTCATATTGCAAAATTCTATCTGCTGATAACTGTATCTGGATCATATAAACATAGACTCCGATTTCTACAGGCTCCTGTTTAAAAGATCCATCCCAATATGAAAGCTCACTGGCATCTTCTATACTGTAAACCCGATTACCCCAGCGATCATAAATCCACATACT
>CALLXF010000117.1 GCA_938015805.1 uncultured Saprospiraceae bacterium
AAAGCTGCGTAATTTCCGTAGTAGAGGTATCCCATTTTGTCCGTCTCTCCATATCGGACTCTCTTTTTAGTAGTGCTGATATACATAAAGTAAAAGTACTGATTTAGATTTTCAGAAGGGTAGACTAGTAGTTAATAGATCACTTTGATTTTTAATAATGGACTTAAAGACTTAAAATGATTAGATCATAGGTTGCAATGCTTTTAAAAAATCCCTTGATAATTTTAAATCTCAAAACCTCTAAACCTTGAATTCTCAATCCCTTATCATCAAATCACATATTCTATCTTTTATTTGTAATTTTAAATTCTAATAAAAAAGACCGATTATGTCCATGCTTAAAAAACTAAAAGGAATATTTGTTGTAGATGATGGTACTACACCTACGCCACCTCCTTCTACTCCGGTTTCTAAAAAAAAGCCGGCACCCACTAACAAAAAGGAATCCACTTCTACAGTAAAAGCAAGTACTAAGTCATCGACAAAAGATGTATCTACTAGTAGTTCTTCCATTGGCTCCAAGCCAACAAATTCTAAAACTCCCGTTTCTGGAAAACCTGAACCTAAATTTGTAAATGTTTTACTAAAAGCCATCGAAGCAAATAACGAAGAAGGGTTTGACTATTTAGAATATAAGCAATCGTTACAAAATTTAAGTGCAATGGATATGGATACTCAGACCAAGTATCAGTCTGCGTTAGCGATGGCAAAAACGATGGGTGTAACGTCTAGTAAACTCATTTCAAGTGCAAAAAGATATGTAAGAGTTCTAGAGGCAGAGGAGGGTAAATTTAACCAGGCATTAGCAAATCAAAAAGCCAAGCAAGTACAAGGTCGACAGGATAAAATTCAGGCATACGAAAAAGCCATAATAGATCATGAGACCCAAATCCAAAAACTACAAAAAGAGATCGAAAAGCACAAGTCCGCTTTAGAGAAGGTAAAGTCAGAAATCGATGCAGCTTCTAATAAAGTAGAAACGACACACCAGAGTTTTGCTGTGGCTTACCAAAGTGTAAAAAATCAAATCGTAGGAGATATCCAGAATATGGAGAAGTATCTAAAATAATCGATTTGTTATTACAACTTAAGGAACTAGATGGCTTGTAGGGTTGTTTTCTAATTATGATGTCTAAATCTTTAGATAATCATATCTTTATATTAAATATTTTTCTATTTAATGAGTGGAGATTTTAAGCCAAAGTCATTTTGGCGAAAGCCTGAAGGATTTACGGGAGCCTTATTTTTATTAGGTCTGATCGCGGGAGCAGGATGGCTCGTCTTTTCCTTCTTAGGATTTTTCTTGACTAATGTAGGGATGATTGCAGGGTTAGCAGTTTTAGGAATGCTCATATTTACTGCTCTCGATAATAAGGCTAGGACTCTAGTTAGTTATATGTATAAGAGTAGCATGCGGTGGATAACCGGTATGTTTATAAGAATAGACCCGATCAGTATCCTTAAATCGTATGTCGATGACCTCAAATCTAATCTGCGTAAAATGAATAAGCAGATAAATATGATCAGAGGTCAGATGCACTTGCTTCAGGAAATGATCCTTAATAATAAAAAGGATATCGTCGATAATTTAAATCAAGCAAAAACGGCAAAGGATAATGCTAAACGTAATGTAGTTATTCTTAAATCTAGAAAAGCAGGTCGATTAAAAGAGTCAAATGTAAAATACGAAGACCTTCTTCGAAAAATGGAGGTGATTTATCGAGTATTACGGAAGATGTATGAAAATTCTTCGATACTTGCGGAAGATATCGAGGATCAGGTACACGTAAAGGATCAAGAGCGTAAAGCTTTACTCGCTGGTCACTCGGCTATGAAATCTGCGATGAATATAATAAAAGGAGATAAGGATAAGCGGGCAATGTTTGATCAAGCCCTGGAAGCAGTCGCAGATGATGTGAGTAATAAGGTGGGAGAAATGGAGCGTTTTATGGAGATGTCTGAGTCCTTTATGCAATCTGTCGATTTACAAAACGGAATTTTTGAGGAAGAAGGGTTAAAGATGTTGGAAAAGTGGGAGATGGAAAGTGATTCTCTTTTGCTAGGTCAGGCTAAAGGAGATATCCTAGAATTAGCTAATGATGATGACACAACTTTAGATTTAAGCGAACCGATAATGCAGACGGAAAATGCTAATCGGGATAACCAATATGATACTTTTTTTGATTAACAAAATTGACTATATAATACATTTTAAGCTATGGCAAAACAACTAACTTCTTTTTCTAAATTGCTAATCACCGTACTGATCTTAGTGGCTTTGTTTTTTGGAGGTAAATTTTTACTAGAAAAAACAGGACTAGGACAAACGCTAGAAGATGCAGTAGAGAAACAAGAGCAAGAAGATACTCGTAATACAGATGCTGGTAACTCTAATTCTAATGATGCCTCGAGTGACAACGGATCTGCTTCTAGTAACGACGGAGGATTATTTAATAGCTCTTCTAAAGGAGCTAGAGATAAAGATGATGATGTACTTAAAGTACAACTCGTATCATGGGGTGGTTATGCTCCAGGTTTATATTTTAACGAAGGGCATCTGGCAAATACCCAAAGCCGTTACTATAAAGAGTACGGTGTAAAAGTGGAATTTATTTTAGAAAATGATCTTATTAATGCAATGAACGGATGGATCGCTGATGAGTATGATGTAATCGTACAGACGGCAGATGCGTTTCCGTTATATACAGCACCAGAGGATATAAACGTATTCCGTCCTCAAGCTTTTATGCAGTGTGACTGGTCTAGAGGGGGAGATGCGATCGTTGTAAAAAGAGGGATAAATACTGTAAATGACCTTAAAGGAAAACGTGTTGCTGTAGTGGTGCCGTCTCCATCGCAGACCTTATTGATTTCTTCTTTAAATGCAGCAGGACTAGATTTTGATGATGTCGAGATTATAAAAACATCGGATAATTTTAAAGCAGCAGAGCTTTTTAGATCTGGGGATATCGATGCCGCTGTGGTATGGAGTCCAGATGATCTGACAGCGATCGAGGATGTGCCAGGTGCAAAAATATTATTGACCACAAGAGAGCAATCTCACATAATCGCAGATATCTTTTTTGCAAAAGCTAATGTTATCGCAAAGAAGAAAAAACAAATCGATGCTTTTTATGAAGGGTGGATGAAGGCTGTCGCCGAATTAAAAACGAAGTCCAATATGGATAAGGCTGCTAAGTATCTAGGCGAATTTAACCAACTGCCTGCAGGAGATGCTCAGTTTATGATTGATAATGTTTACCTAGCTGGACATGAGGATAATAAAAATTTCTTTGGGTTAAATAAAGGATACTCTGGTCAGAAAGGACAAGATCTATATGGTAAAATGAGCCGTAAGTTTGTAGAGACTGGTGATTTACCTAATCAGGCTCCTAACTGGAGATCAGTGATCAATACCAGTCCGATTACCAGTGCAAAGTTAGCAGGATCTAATTTTGGTCCTGAAAAAGCCAAGGTGTTTAAACCATCTCCTAAAGATGCAACTGCACAAGCAATATCTTCTAAACCGGTAAGTATCAATTTCTCCACAGGACAACATGCTTTAACGGAAAATGCTAAAACGATTATCGACCTGCAGTTTGCTCAGGAGGCTAAAACTTTTGGGAATATGAAAATTAGAATCGAGGGGAACACAGATAACGTAGGATCTAAAACAATGAATCAGGCCTTATCTCTTAAGCGTGCAAAAGCTGTAGCAAGTTATTTACAGTCTGCCTACGGTATGAGCCCTAATAGATTAGTGATCGTCGGGAATGGTCCTGATAATCCTGTAAAAGGATGTGAGTCTAATGCTTCAGAAGATTGCAAAGCAAGAAACAGACGTACAGATTTCCAGCTCATCGCTGGATAAAAAATACTAGAAGGAATGACCTACTGCAGCAATGTGCTAGGTCATTCTTTTTTTAAGAAGCTATTAGATAAATAAAATGCCCCTTGTAAAACCTTAAATTCCTTCTATGTCATGGATGTTTAAACTGAGAGGAACCCTAACTAAAACTCAGTCTCTTATACTAGGCATTATCGGAGTACTCATATTTTTATTGATATGGTTTTTATTGACAATGGGCGAACAACCATTTATTCCTCCTGCTATTTTACCTTCTCCAGGAAAAGTTTTTGCAGCTTATCCAAAGCTCATTACCCAAAGTAATTTAATTAAGAATACCTGTTTTTCTATCGGGCTAAATCTGGCAGGTTATGTACAGGCTATTTTAATTTCTATACTCGTAGGATTTTCTGTAGGTTTATTTCCACTATTTAGAGGACTATTTAGAAATCATATAGACTCTATCCGCTTTATTCCGCTCGCTGCAGTAACAGGGATCTTTATAAAATGGTATGGTATCGATGTTTCTATGAAAGTTGCTTTCTTAGCAACAGGGATTATTATATACTTATTACCAGTGATCGTGCAGAGAATCGATGAGGTAAAAGATGTCTATCTTAAAACTGTTTACACCTTAGGAGCTTCTAATTGGTGGACGATAAAGACGGTCTATTTGCCTTCTGTGCTTTCTAGATTATTTGATGACATACGTATTCTGACAGCGATATCATGGACTTATATTATCGTAGTAG
The DNA here is from genome assembly GCA_938015805.1 of uncultured Saprospiraceae bacterium. GTDB lineage: Bacteria > Bacteroidota > Bacteroidia > Chitinophagales > Saprospiraceae > JAHDHU01. The sequence goes on from CALLXF010000117.1 coordinate 4,600, forward strand.
AAACCATAAATGCAAATGGCGGAGGTATCGGTTCGCTTATTTATAATGCAAGGCGTTTTGCACGAATGGACGAACTGTTTGCTCTTATAATTTTAATTATCGGAATCGGAATCATCCAAGATCAGATTTTTAAATATCTGGATAAAGAATTTTTTCCGCATAAGTATCAGATTAAGAATAAGTACAGTTCAGAGATTAAACCACCGAGTTTATTAGAGTCGATTTGGGATTTTGGATTTATGATTTTAGTTTGGATATTATTACTAGGTTACTTTGTTTTACTTCTAGCAGAGTTTACAAATATCCTAGGTGGCAGTCGACCACTGACAGAACTGTTTGGAGGAACGTTATGGGTGATCCATTTTATATTTATATCCATAGTGATATACAAGATTAAGAAACTCATCGATCAGAGAACCGCTAAAAAACAAATCACCCATGCTGGAGTTTAAAGATTACGAGAATAGAAATAATATTATAAAACTGGAAGGTATCTCTCAGTCTTATGATGGCGGGCAAAACTGGATCATCCAAGACTTAGATTTTTTAGTCGAAGATAAACCAGATCAGGGGCAGTTTGTAGCGATCCTTGGTATGTCAGGTTGCGGTAAATCTACCTTACTCAGGTATATCGCAGGACTACAAGAACCGACCAAAGGAAAAGTATACATTAAAGGAAAAGAGGTGTCTCGAGATCAGAGAGCCAGTATGGTATTCCAGCAATATTCCTCGCTACCGTGGATGACCGTATTAGATAACGTTGCCTTAGCACTAAGGTATAAAGGAGTTGCAAAGGCAGAGCGTAATGCTCAGGCAATGGAGATGATAGAATTAGTCGGACTTGCGGGGCATGAAAATAAATATGCTCAATATCCTACGTTATCTGGTGGTCAGTTGCAACGGGTAGCAATAGCGAGAAGTTTATTAGCTAACCCGGAGATCCTTCTTATGGATGAGCCATTCGGAGCATTGGATATAAAAACTAGGATAAAAATGCAGGACCTACTTGCAGATATCTGGAGAAAATTCCAATCCACTATTATTTTTGTAACGCATGATATCTCTGAGGCAGTCTATTTAGCTGAGGATATTTATATTATGAAGTACGCTCCTTCTAAATTTGTCGAACATATAAAAGTAGATTTACCAGTAGAACGTAATAGACTGGTAAAAAGAGATCCGAGATACACCCAGCTCGTCCATCAGGTAGAGGATACCATGGTCGCCGTAAGCGAAGGCTAGGGTATGTTTTTACAGGTATGTTTCAATAATTTTTTTTCTCCTCTAACAATATATTACCCGTGAGAGATTAGCGTAGATCATTTTGCTCTATCATGCTAAAGGATAAATTGACTAAACCAAAAAGGGATTGCGGTTTATAATTTTTTTAGTCCCATCGACTAATACCATAGCCATTAAGATATTTTTCTAGTGAAATCAGACCTTTAGATTTACGGACAGCGTCTATATTGAAGGTGTCTTTTATTTGCCATAAGAACGTAGTGTCATATTCATAGCCAGTGGTCGGGTTAATATAATTTCCAGATTTAATGAAGGTTCCATATAGTTGCGGCTTTCCTTGATCTGCTAAGCACTGGTCGTGGAACATAGCTGCATTACGCCTGCTGAGTTCGTTATTTTCTGCCGCTTCTAAAATCATTTCTAAATAATTAATGCGGATCTCAAGGGGGGCATGCTGTAATACAAAAAATGCAGTTTTGCTCGCTTCGATTCCTACTAGCGACTTGCCAGGATAAGCTCCTAGCTCCTTAATGATATCTATTACTGTTTTAATATTTGCACTATCTATTTTTGCCTGCTTAATCATAAGAGCCTTTAACTCAGGCGAATTTAATCCATGCCTTTCTTTCATCTCTCCGTGGTGCTGGCGATACTTATTATCCTCCATGCCGATAGTTTCTAACTTTATCGCTAGAGATTTAGGATCGGAGGTTATTTTTTCTTTTTTACAGCTTGTAATGCATAAGCATAAGATCAAGGATACGATCACATAAAAAGTTAAATTGTAAAGATCCCTCATGATAACTGGAATAATTATAATGCTAAAAATACAAAGTAAAATTCAGTCAAACTAATTAGGGAATGCTTAGAAATTAGATTCTAGGTTTAAAATTATTTAATGAGTCTAGAGAGCCTAATTTTATTTAATTAATGAGGATTAAGTTTCTTGATTTCACCCATCTGGGTGATCAATTGTGCAGATTATAGGCTCACTTTTATCTCATCATTATAGAACAACTTTTACTATGAAAACACTAATAGCTATTCTGTTATTAACAGTACCCTTATGTCTCGCAGGACAGGAGAATTTTACTGAGAATAATGTGGAGGTCCCTATGGATATTCCTTCTGCTCCAGCATTTTCTATATTGGGTGTAAACCCAGAATTTATATCTAAGCCATCAGATGTTAAAAGTTTTAAGGTAGACTGGCGTATTAAAAACTATCAGATAGCTCCAGATCTTGCACTAGAAGGACAGCCGTTATGGTGGTTCTATTATCGCAAAAAAGGAATTAAGGACTATGCAAAATCTTCTTACTTTTCCAAAGTGCTATCTACTACGAGTCTGTCTTTAGGTACCGCTAAGTTAGATGGTATAAACCATATGGCGTATGCGTTGAAATGGAATTTGTACAAAGAGAAAAATGAATCGCTCATAGACACCTTGACCAAAGAATATGTCCAGATGGCTCAGGATGAGATAGATGCATTACAATTCCAGATAGATTCTCTCAGGACACTGGGGAATACAAATGTAGTAGATGGCGTTTCTACAGTATCTCAGATTATCTCACTTAAAGATTCTATGATAACTATAGAACGTAGACTTCTTAAAGAGTATCGTATTGCCGCATCAGAGATGACCTATAATAAATGGAACGCCGATTTTTTAGAGCTAGCAGCAGGAAGGGTGTATACCTATAATAATGGGGGTCTCGATTCCTTAAAATTTAATCGAGCAGGATGGGGAATGTGGCTTACTAGCGGTAAAACTTTAGGCAAATCGGGACTGCTTTCCTTTTTGCTCAGATATAATAGGATCGCTGGTAATCACGACTACTATCTCGGGACAGGTTATCGTCATGGTGGTGATAATTATAATTTTTTTACAGAGTTTATTTATACTCGTAAAGGGAATAGTAAGGATAACGGTTTTGCTGATGATGAATTCTTTGAAGAAAAATATAGTGAGGACTTAGATATAGGATGGGTAGAATTTGCTGATGGAGAGGTGGAAAAAACAATCACTATTTCCTATGGTGGAGAGTTTAAATTACGTAAAAACATCTTGCTTAATTTTGCTCTTAAAACGAGGATGGATGCTGACTTTAGTTTTGATAAACTGATTCCAGTGGCCAATGTAGTATGTCTGATGCAATAGAAATATTCCGCAATATAGATTACAACTTGGAGGGCTAGGAAGAAATTTTTAGCCTTTTTTGTAAGCTAAGATTTAGCTTATTTATTTTATTGATGTGATATCTAGGTACATTTTGGCTTAAAGCCAATTCAATAACCTGCTCCATATCGAAGTCTTGGTTTTGTGCTTTTTAGACTTTATCTTAAGTTCAGTAGAATCGGCTTTGCTTACTTCTCGATCTAAGTGTTGGTCTAACTTAGTTGCAATTCCTTTTAGATCACTTTGGACTTGCTTAAGACTTTTTTTTCTTCTATCTAAGGATTTGTTGACAATACGTAGCATGATAATTTATTGAGCTACTTTAAATTTCTTAAAAGTATACTATCGTTTTTTCATCTTTTAGGGTGAAATTATAATACCAGTACCTTCTGGACAGCGGTCGTGCGATTAGGTACATCTAATTTCAGGAATAGATTTTTTATATGAGTCTTTATCGTGTTTATGGATACAAACTGTTTTTCCGCCATTTGTTTATTTGTAGCCCCTTCAAAAATCTGGGATAAACAAACATATTCTTTCTCTGTAAGTGGGGTGGCAATAGATTTGTTTATTTGCTCTAATTTAGGAATGGAATTATTGTTTTCGTTTGCATGTCTAAATAGTGCCATCTCTAGCGAGCTTAATAAATCTTTTTCGTTAAACGGCTTGACAATGTATCCGTATGGTAACGTCTTTTTTGCTTGATCTAAGGTTTCTTTATCGCTGTGGGAAGTTAGGAAGATAAACGGTATCTTATACTTGTCACGGATAACCTGAGCCACCTCTATTCCATTACGGCTACCCTCTATTGTGATATCTAAAAGTGCGATATCAGGATTCCGATTTAGTAACATGTCAAAAGCGGTCTCGCTATCATAAGCGATCCCTGCAGATTTAAAATCGATGTTCTCTAGAAAATCAGAGATATCCTCTGCTATTATGGGTTCGTCTTCTACGATAAGGACTCTTACTTCTGACATTGTTTTATGGTTGTTGTTTTACTAATGTATGGACTAGTTTTATTCTCGATCAAAGCTGTTAAGTACTATTACTCTTAGTTTGATTTTTTTTAAAGGGCACAGCACAAAATGCTTATTGTTTTTAAAACGTCATTCACCCCTTTGGGTGAGATCTGTGATAATATACCTATGCATTAAGCTGCTTTTTTATACTTTTTAATAATCATTGTAATTTTTGTTCCTTGGTCGATCGTCGTTATGATCTCAGCATTTAGTTTTTTGCTAAAAGCATTGATCAGTTTTTTACCAAATGATTTACTCTTGTTAAATTTCCCTGTATCTATTCCTATACCATTATCTTTTACACTTAAATGTATCTCATTATTTTGCTCGATAAGTTTTACAGAGATCCGACCATTAGAGCTATTAGGGAAAGCATGTTTTAAACAGTTACTTATGAGTTCGTTAATGATTAGTCCGAGAGGTACCATGGTATCTATGTCCAAGGCTATCTCTTCTATATCCATCTCTAGGGTAACTTCTTCTGTAGATATATTGTATGTGCTAAACAACTCGGAAATGAGATTGTCTAAATATCCAGTAACGCTTACACCTGACAGACTATCGTTCTGGTACAGGTTTTGGTGGATTAAAGCCATGGATCTCACTCGATTTCTACCTTCATCGATTGCAGTACGGATATCGGTATCTTCTATTTGTCTCGATTGTAAGGAGAGTAGACTAGATACTACTTGTAAGTTGTTTTTTACACGATGATGAATTTCTCTTAACAGAAAATCTTTTTCTTCTAGTGCTTTGTTTACGAGATCGTTTTTAATCTTTATTTTTTTATAGAAGAAAAATAGTGATATAAGCAGTAAAGAGATAAGTAGTAATGCGATTCCACTGAGTGCTAGCAACCATGTTCGTTGATCAAGTAATTTAGACTTCAGAACATTGTCTTTATTTAGACTTGCGATTTCTTTTTCTTGTTCTTTGGCAGTATACTTTGCCTCTAGTTCTTTTGTTGTTTTTATAAGATCGGAATTATAGATGGAGTCTTTGAGGGTAAAAGCTTTCTGGTAATAGAAATTAGACTGATCTAAGTTTCCGATTTTTTGTTCGGCTACTGCAAGATCTTTTAAGAGTTCTACTCTTTCTTTTGCTTGGTTAGATGTAGTGATGATTTTTAAGGCTTGCTGCATTTTTTTTATAGCAGATAGATAATTGCCGTCATGGTTATCTAGAGTGTAACCTAGTTTTATTAGTCTGTAATTGGAGAACTGCATTTCTTTTCCATCCCTTTTTTTTGATAAGAGGGTTTGGTAAATTTTTCTGGCCTTTTTGATTTCTCCTAGCTTTAAAAATGTTATGCCTAGGTCTGATCCTGTAGTTATGACCATAGGTGCGTTTTTAGATTTTTGGAAATGTGCATAGGATTTATCTAGATAGATATTAGCATCGGCCCACTCTTCTTTATACATCAGTAACTCACCATATAATTTAGAAACGCTTCCGATTGCACTTTTATAATTACGCAGTTCAGCAATAGCTAAGGCTTTTTTTACATATTCGATCGCTTGATCGTAGTCTTCTAATGAGGTGTACGCAAAGACGATTCTCTTGATAATTTCGATACGATTAAAATCAAACATTTTGTTTTTAGGAACGTAGTCTAAGCCCTGGAGTAAAGCATTTAAGCTCTCGTTAAATCTGTAATTTAATCCTAGGAAATAACCATAGTCTCTATAAGTTGCACTGAGCCTTATGGAATCTTTACTTTTAATGGCAAACTTTACAGAGGCAGTGTAATAATATTCTGAACTATCTTTTTGCAATAGTCTAAGGCAGGAGGCATAAGTATTATATACACTAGCTTTCTGCAGGTCTGTCTTCGCGATTTTTATCGCTTGTTTTATGGTTTCTATTTGTTTTTGAGAATCATAATCTTGATAAATACCGATGCGAGCATTTAAAGCATCGAACATTCCGTTCTGATTATTATTTTCAGCAGAAAGATCATATAGCTCTTTTGTAACTTTTATAGCATGGGATTTCTCAAAGTTCATGATGCTATGGAATAATTTGATCTTTAGAGCATCTGATAATATCTTGAAATCCTTTTTACGATCAGCAAGAGAGAATATTTTATTTACAGAGCTTAATTTGAGACTATCTCTTCTAGTTTTCTTGTAATGATAAGATAGTTCTAATAATGCTTTTAGTTTTTCTGGATCACTACTGTCCTCGGGATACTCTGATATTTTTTGTAAAATGTCTTTTTCAAAATTTTTCTTATCGACAGTTTTATTTATTTCATCAGCTTTTTTTAGTGCTTTTTGTGCTCTATTTTTTTGACCATTACTGGGAATGAAGGATGTTAATAGAAAGAGTAGTACTAAGCAGAGTTTATAGGGCATACTTAAATTTAAGCTACTTTTTTGAATTTTTTAATAAGTATTACTACTTCTGTTCCTATAGAATCTTTGATTTTTATATCTGCCTTAAGCTTTTGGCTAAATGCTTTTATCAGTCTGTTACCAAAGGATTTAGATGCTTGTAATTCCTCTAAGGTGGTACCTATTCCGTTATCTTTAACCTTTAAAAGTAAGTTGTCGTTGATATGATTTAGACTTACCGTGATAGATCCCTGACGATTATCTGGAAAAGCGTGCTTTAGGCAATTACTTACTAGCTCATTTAGAATAAGTCCTATAGGAACCATAGTATCTACATCAAGCTCCATTTCTTGTATATCTAATTCTAATAGTATCTGGCTATGATCGATTTTATAAGTATCAAAAAGTTCATTAACAAGTTTAGACATATATTTAGCAACACTGACACCATTAAGGTTTTCGTTTTGATATAAGTTTTGGTGAATGAGTGCCATCGATCTCACTCTGTTTCTTCCTTCAGTGATCGCTTTTTTTATTTTATTATCTGTAATCTGTCTCGATTGTAGTGAGAGCAAACTTGAGATTACTTGTAGATTATTTTTTACACGATGATGTATTTCTCTAAGTAAGAAATCTTTTTCTTTTAGAGCTTTAGAAATTTTTGCGTTTTGTGTAGAGAGTTTTATATAGAGCCTATAAATTAAAAAAGATAAGATAGAAATAATGAGTAAGCCTATGGATCCACCGATGAGATAAACGCTTTGTTGTTTTAGTTTTACCTCTTGAATCACATTGTCTTTAGCTAGTAAGACTATTTGCTCATCTTGTTTTGCTTTGGAATATTTTGCTTCTAGATCTAAAGTTAAAAAGTCTTGTCGTTCTTTAATTAGTTCGTTTACATAACTGTGATAATTTAGGATGGCGTGATTAGCACTTTTGTAATCTTCTTTTTCTTCTAGAAATTTATATTCTAATAGATATAGATCTTTTAAAATTTTTAGTTTTTTATACTTCTCTGCCTCTTCCTTTAATGGATTAAAATGATCATAAAAATTATTTTTATAGTAGCCTTTGTTTACTTTATTATAAAGTGTCAGATAATCTATACTGAGGTTAATCATTTTTTTGTCTGACGTTTCTCTATATTCTTGTAGTTCTTGCAATTCGTTTTGATCTATTGGGATCTGTAGTTTAAATTGACACATTGCTTTAGTAATGGCATTTTCGATTTTGGTTTGTAGTTTATTAGGTTTTGCATTAGCTTGTGCGGAGAGTACTATATGTTCTAATGCTAGAGAGTAGTTTTCGTCTATCTCATGTATGCGAGCCATTAAAGAGTGTATAAAAGCCAGGTTAGATTTTAATTTTATTTCTGTTGCCATTTCTAATGCTTGCATAGCATACTCCTTAGCTTTAGGGATGTTTCTAACTTTCAGCATGGTAGAAGAAATGTTAGAGTAGATAGAAACCTGTTTATGTTTAGAGGCTTGGTTTTTTAGATAGGATAGACTTTTTAGATAGTACGTAAAGGCTTTATCGTCCATATCTATCTTAGAATAGATAAGACCTAGTGTGTTGTGATTAAATGATAAACTAGAAGAGTCCATTTTTTCTAAATCTATATCTATGGCTTTATAGGTATACTCGAGAGCACTATCTATTTGATTGTTTTCTCTTAGTAAATCTGCGTAGAATGTGTAGAGGTCAGACCTTTCTTTGTACCCTATGTTTTTTAGGGATAAACCTTTTCTGATTAACGGATGTAGCTTATCGGTTTGTTGTTGGAATTTATAAATAACTAAGAGAGCTGTAATTACCTCCGCTTGTATCGAATCTAAATTATTTTCGCCGGCAGATTTTTCTATTTCTTCATACATGCTTAGAGCCTGATCAACACGCCACTGATGCATGATACTTTTTGCTTTTAAATTTTTTAATACTAAATCATCGACGATATTATTAGGATCCGTATTTGCGATAAGTTCATTAAGTAATTTTTCCGCATCAGAATAGCTTTTATTTTGCATCAGTTGAGTGACTGTAGTGTATTTTTTAGAATTCCTTATTGATGATGATAGGGTAGGATGTATGATCGTAGCATAGCAAGAACCTAAAACAGCCATCGTTACGACTATAGTTAAGAAACTTTTTTTACTTCCCTCACGCACTCTATCTATTATGGAATTACTCATCTACTCATTGGCGGTTGCCATTTTACCTATCGTAATGTAAAGGAAGAATGGGAGATAAAAATCACCTTAAAGGGTGATATCTATAATAAGTATGTGATTGAGTCATATCCTACAGGAAGGACTTTTTTACTTTTTAAAGTATCTGCATTCTTCCTTTTTAATCAGCATTTAGTTAATAGTAAGTTCTTTATTCGGCTGTAGCCGAATGTTTAAAATCCTATTAAACCTGATGCAAAAGGAATAGCTAAAAGTGGATCAGTATCTTCAGTAGGTCTCCATAATCCAAAGGTGAACGAACTTCTATTATCAACAAAATGATATCTCAGGTTTATAGAATAAGCCCCTTCCAGAAAATCATCACCATTAAAAATCCAATTTTCTGATACGAAGCTCAGACGATCCGATATTTTAAACATTGTAGAAATAGAAAATGGTTGCAAATCATTTAGTTCAAATCCAGATCCATATCCTATTGCTGCATTAAAAGTGATATTATTTAAACGACTTCCGAGAGTAAATCCAGCATTTAGAAAACCGCCGTACTCAGAATCATCACTACCGTTAGGGAAAGTAAATAAAGTGCCACTTAAAGAAAATGCTCCTTTATTTTTAAAAGGTAAGCTAAATTTAGGTGCGATTGCAATTACTGGTAAATTTTCAAAGAACAATGGACTAATTAATTCTCCAGAAAAATTTATTGAAAAATTATCAGAAAATCCAACTCCTAAGGTGTTCCATACTAGGTAGGTGTTTTCATAATAGCTTTCTCCTTTCTGTAATCCATAAGCACTCGATGAGAATAAATAGTGAGAAGCAGAATAGTTATTGTCTCCTAGTGGATTTGTATTAAGAGGTGCTTTTTTGATTTCTTTAGGCTCTGGGGAGGAAATCTGATAAGAGACTTTTTTTACATGAACCATCCGTATCTCGGCTTTTCCATAAGATGTGACTAAGGTTATTTTATCATCATCACTTTCTGATATTTTTCCTTTGATTACAGATCCATCGATAGTGGTAACTATTACGATACTACCGATATCATTTTGAGCAAAAATTACTAATGAGAGCAATAAGAAAAAACAAGTGGCTAGGCCTTTCATATTTTGATTTATAGTGGTTCGACTCTTATAACACAAAATACAATCTTAATTATAATCTATCTTAGGTCTTGAGGTTTACCTTTTTGAATAGCTATGCTTTACTACTCAATTATTTTTCCAGAACTGAGGCGTGAGCAATATTAATACACTAAATAGTTCGAGTCTACCGACAAGCATTAAAAAGGATAATAGTGCTTTACCATGGTTAGGAACGATAGAAAAATTATCTACAGGGCCTAGATCCCCGATCGCTGGACCGACATTTCCTAAAGCCGTTGCTACTGCTCCAGCAGAGCTTAGTAAAGGTTGGTCAAAATCAGATAGAATAAATGTCATCGCAATCGTTCCTACTAAAAATGTAAAGAGATAAATCAGTAAAAAAACAAGTATGTGTGTAAGCACTTTTGGTTTTACAATTTCGTGGTCGATACGTAGTCTTATGAGAGCATTAGGATGGAGTAAACGTTTAAATTCTAAAAATGAATTTTTTGCAAAAACTAAATGTCTTATAAATTTTATACCTCCAGAAGTGGATCCGGCACAAGCACCACAAAACAAAAGACAAAAAAAGAATAGGGTGATCGATGGATGCCATATCGTGTAATCTGCGGTTATAAAACCAGTAGTAGTGATCATAGAAATAACCTGAAAACTAGACTGACGTAGGCATAATTCCAGTGGCAGCTCGGAATGATAAGCTAGTATACTCGTAACACCTATGATGGCTAGAACGGTAAAAATGAAATATGCTTTAAATTCATCGCTACTCCAGAAATTTTTAAATCTTCCTTTTATTCCAGAATAGATCAAGGTATAATTTATACCTGCAAGGAACATAAAAAATACTATGGTATACTGAATATAAGCCTGATCATAAGCTGCTATACTTGCGTTTTTAGTGGAAAATCCTCCGGTGGCCATGGTAGTCAGTCCGTGATTTACAGCATCAAACCAGGTCATTCCTTCTAACTTTAAAACAATAACTAAGATACTTGTCAGTGAGACATACAGTAGCCATAACCGTTTTGCAGTTTCCTTTATACGTGGGTGTAACTTATTAGAAGTAGGTCCTGGTGATTCTGCGATAAACAGTTCGACTCCTCCCACTCCTAATAAAGGGAATATGGCTACAGTTAAAACGATGATACCCATGCCGCCTATCCATTGCGTTAGACTTCTCCATAGAAGAATACTGTAGGGAAGTTTTTCTATATCATTAAACACAGTTGCTCCAGTAGTGGTCAGACCCGAATAACTCTCAAATAGCGAGGATGTAAAATCGAGACCTACTTTAGAAAAAAAATAAGGTAGCGAACTAATCAAACCGATGATGATCCATGAGCCGACAACGATAAGATATCCTTCTCTTTTTTCTATGGAGTTCCTAAATTTTCTTGTAGCACTATATATAATAGCTGAGGTGATAATGGTGATCAGAGCAGTAACTGTAAAAGGAAGTAAAGCTCCATCAGAAGTAATTATAGATACACTAATCGGGATAAGCATCATCAGTCCTGTCAGGAAGGTGATAGCAGATAAGACGCGGATGATTATAGTTCCGTTTAAGCCCATTATGCAAAAATAGATTCTACCTGGTTTATGGCTTCTGGTAATGCAAAGACGATAACTTTGTCCTTAGCATTGATGCAGAAATCTCCTTTAGGAATGATGCTTTGTTTATTTCTTATAACTCCAGCAATGATACAAGAGTCAGGTAAATTCATATCATAAAGTGATTTAGAAATCACCTTGCAAGTCTCTGAGATTTCAAATTCTATAATCTCTGCGTTGACACCATGCAGGGTTGCAATAGCTTCTATATTTCCTTTACGGACAAATCTAAAAATATTATTTGCCGCTATAAGTTTCTTGTTGATTATAGTATCGACGCCTATGTTTTGAGAAATGTGGGTATATACTTCGTTATTTACGAGAGCGATACTTTTGTAAACACCAGCATCTTTTGCTATAAGATTTGTAAGAATATTAATTTCAGAATTTTTTGTCAATGCAATAAAAGCATCCATGTTTTCTAAACCTTCTTGTTCTAATAATTCTCTATTCCCTGGGTCGCCTATAATGATAAGTGCCTTGTCTAATGTTCTTAGGAAAAACTTTCCTTTGTTTTCATTTTGCATGACGACTTTTACGTCGTAATCTTTTTGTAATAAGTGAGCACACTGTAAAGCAAGAGGAGTGTCTCCTACGATCATGATTTTTTTTATTTCCCGAGACTGCATTCCCAGGAAAGGCATTACTTTATCAAAATGTTTAGTGTTTATGCTTAGATAGAGATGATCGCCTTTCTGTAAAATAGTCCGACCTCTAGGTATAAAAGTGGTATGGTTCCTTAGTAATGCCACTCCTCTATAATCAAAACCAGTGTCATCTATTTCTGAGATGGGTTTTCCGATCAGTCTGGAACTTCCATCTATTGTAAATCCGACAATACTAATTTTACCGTTTTCAAAATCAAAAATATCTGTAAGAGACGCTCTTTTTACAAGTCGATTTATTTCCTGTGCAGCTAAGTTCTGTGGAGAGATGATTTGATCGATTCCGATTTTAGCAAAATATTCTTTTTGTTCTTTTTTTAAGAACTCCGTATTGTTTACCCGAGCTATAGTTTTTTTTGCTCCTTTTTGTTTTGCTAGTATTGCGGTTAGTAGATTAGTGGATTCTGATGTAGTAACTGAGATAAAAAGATCAGCCTCTGATACATTCGCGGACTTTAAAATATTTACTGAAGATGCATTTCCGCAGAGGGTCATGACATCTAGTTTAGAAGCTATTTTTTCGAGTACATTTTCATCCTGATCGATAAGGGTGATATCTTGATTTTCTTTGGATAGCAATTTTGCAAGATGATATCCTATAGACCCAGCTCCAGCGATAACTATTTTCACAAAGTTCTAAATTTGATAATAATATTTTTCAATGCTCAAAGGTTGCAAAAATACGCTTTAATTGGTTTATCCTTTTTTTGTTAGTGGTTAATAGTTGAAAGAATCAAGAATAAATTTTTAAGTAATTCTTTGACCTTTTCACTAAGTGAAAGGAATCCAGAAATCCTTGTATTTGCGGAGTAAGAGTGTTTTTTATTCAAAATTGTTTAAAACGACACCAATAATTAGAAATCAATAACCAATGATCATGATTTAAATTCCTTAATTAGCCTAATTACCCAAATTAATAACTGCAAATTTTACATTCGTCGAAAGACAAAAAACACAGCGGTCCATTATATAATCGATACGCATTTATAAGTTTATGAAAATCCATTTATATCAAATAAAAGAACGACCTTTGCACCTTTTTTGAACGAGTTAAAGCATCTAATGGAGATTCGAAATATTGCAATTATTGCACACGTAGATCACGGTAAAACCACACTGGTAGATAATATACTACATGCCACTTCTGTATTTAGCGATCATGAAGAAACTGGGGATCTGATTATGGATAGTAATGACCTTGAGAAAGAAAGAGGAATTACCATTTTTTCTAAAAACGCAGCAGTTGTTTATAAGGATACCAAAATTAATGTCATCGATACTCCTGGTCACGCTGACTTTGGAGGTGAAGTAGAGCGAGTTTTAAAAATGGCGGACGGGGTAATATTACTTGTCGATGCTTTTGAGGGGCCGATGCCTCAAACTCGATTTGTACTTAAAAAGGCATTGGAGTTAGGTCTGAGGCCGATGGTCGTCGTGAATAAAGTGGATAAGGAAAATTGTAGACCTGAGGAAGTACATGAAGATGTCTTTGATTTATTCTTCCAGTTAGATGCTTCGGAAGAACAACTGGATTTTCCGACTTTTTATGGATCTGGAAAACAAGGATGGTTTAATGATAGCCTTGAACAAACAGATAATATCGATCCTCTTTTGGACGGGATTATTAAACATGTACCACCTCCTAAAACAGAAGAAGGTACTTTGCAAATGCAAATTACTTCTCTAGATTATTCTAGTTTTTTAGGAAGAATAGCAATAGGAAAAGTAAGGAGAGGGAGTATAAAGGAGAAACAAAGATTAAGTCTATGTAAGAGAGATGGAACTGTAGAAAAGCAACAAGTAAAAGAGTTGTACATTTTCGAAGGGATGGGAAAGAAGAAAGTAACTGAGGTACACGCAGGAGATATCTGTGCGGTAGTAGGTATAAATGATTTTAATATCGGAGAAACACTATCTGATATCGAAAATCCAGAGGCACTACCATTGATCTCGATCGATGAGCCTACGATGAACATGACTTTCGGAATTAATAATTCACCATTTTTTGGGAAGGAAGGAAAATTTGTAACAAGTAGACACATAAAGGATAGACTTGATTCCGAATTAGAAAGAAATCTTGCTTTACGAGTGGAACCATCTGCAAGTGGAGATTCGTTTTTAGTATTTGGTAGAGGAATTATGCACTTAGGTGTGCTAGTAGAGACGATGCGTAGAGAAGGATACGAACTTACAGTAGGGCAACCTCAAGTGCTGACAAAAACAGTGGATGGTAAAAAACATGAACCTTACGAATTACTTGTAGTAGATGTTCCTGATGAATATAGTGGTAAAGTAATCGAGCTGGTAACTCAGCGTAAAGGGGACTTACTGATTATGGAAAGTAAGGGTGCGGTGCAGCATTTAGAGTTTGATATTCCTTCTAGAGGACTGATCGGACTGAGATCTATAATGCTTACCTCTACTGGAGGAAATGCCATAATGAATCACCGATTTTCTGAATATAAAGCCTGGAAAGGAGAAATTCCAGGTAGACTAAACGGGGTAATGATTGCGATGGATAAAGGTACAGCAACTCCATACTCTATAGATAAATTACAAGCTAGAGGAAAGTTCTTTATAGATCCAGGTGTAGAAGTTTATGGTGGTATGATCTTAGGCGAAAACGCGAGAGGAGATGATATGATCGTAAACGTAACCGAGGGTAAAAAGCTGACTAACGTAAGAGCGAGTGGGTCTGATGATGGTGTAAAAGTGATTCCTAAAATCGAATTTACATTAGAGGAGTATATGGAATACATCGACTTTGATGAGTGTATCGAAGTTACTCCAGAAAGTATTCGACTTAGAAAAATACACTTAGATCATAACGCGAGAAAACGTAACCGTAAGCAAATGGCTAGTTCGTAAGAACGGTATGAAAACCTAGAGATCTTAAAAGGTTTTAATGACTAAAAGACTAAACAATAGATCTAAAAATTTTTAATAATAATATATAAATGCTTTTGTCTTAATGGATGAGGGCATTTATTTGTTTTAAGTCGAGATTGCCGAGCCATCTATATGGTCATTGGCTGGAAGTCATTTTAAATAGTCGAAGTAGTTTAAGTTATGTTATTAACAAGCATCTTGCAATACTAAGTCTACTTCTCGTTTACGAGCGAACTATTATTTTAAAATAATGAATAATATCCTAATCTAATATTATCAAATTGCTAACAAATGGATTTTTATTTGCAATCGGAGGTAATTATTGCGATATTGTCAATTCACTAAACAACCACTAATTATGAAAAATTTCTTTTCTTTTCTTTTCTTATCGCATCGTGTAGTGTAGATTCTGGTTTGTCCTCTACAGAATTAGATCAAAATATCGCAACTCGTGCTATTACTTGTGACGGAGGTCAAAGCAGTAGTATTGAAGGTTTCGTAATCGAGTGTAATGATATGGGAGTTTTAGGCTGCTGTTGTGATATAAGAATAATTATTACTTCGCTGGGTCAGCCCTCAGAATTACCACAAAATACTCCGTTGCATATAAGAATCGATGGACAAAATGATTTCAATGGTAGTTACGGAAATGATATTTGTTTTTCTCAAACTCAACTTATTGAAATTAATGGGGATCCAAATATTCCTTCCTCTATGGGCGAGGGCTTCGTCATAGAGTTTCCATATCCAGGTTCGTCAAGTACTACTGGATGTGTCGAATTTGCTCCAGGTTCTGTGGGTTGTTCATAAGCAGATATGAAGCAAATAATTACATTAGTATTCCTCAAAGTTTTAATCATCTTCACACTGCACAGCCAGTGTGAAGATGATTATATTTTAACTACACAGGGACAAGTAGATAGTTTTCTGATTTATAATCCTGAGTGTTCTAGCGAGGTAAAAGGAACAATTGGGATTGCTGGCGATGACATTAGTAATATTTCTGGATTGTTAGGAATTACAAGAATTCAAGGTATTGGAATTACTCAAAACAATATTAAATCATTACACGGTTTAGACAGTGTTACTTTCATAAACAACCTCACTATTTATCATGATGATTTTAAAAAAGAGTTAGAAAATGCCACTGCACTGCAAAATGTTGATTCAATAGAAGTATTATTATTTCATTTTAATGATCACATTCAAGATTTTAAATTTCTCGAGAGTATATCATATATCAATAAATTAGTTGTTTTTAATAATGGATATTTGGAAGGCCTTAACAATTGTATACAATCGTACAAGAGTAAACTACCAGAAGTTTATATTTTTCAGAATGACTTTGATAATAGCTTTATGGAGACCTTTCATCCATCAGTAGATTCTATTGAGCAATTATATGTATCGGGTGAGAATTTTTCATTTGAAGGGACAGAAAATATAAAACATATCGAATATTTATCCCTTGTTGCACTGGAAAATTTTTCTTTAAAAGGATTGCAAAATTTAAAATCGATATTGTATCTGTGGATTAAACTAGTCGATTTTAAGATACTCGATAGGGATTATTTATTTAATGAATTAGAGAGGGTAAATATTATAGAATTTTTTGAAAACGAGGGGCTTGATTCTATATCTAAAATTATAGATCGCCCGATCGAAATTACTAACTATATTAATTTTTCCGACAATGCAGATTTACAATCTTTATCCCCCCTTTTAGATGCGGATGCACCGATGGGAGAGGCACTTGCACTGGGCTCAGCGGATAACAAAATAGAGATAGCAAATAATCCAGATCTAGATTTATGCAGTGGAAAACTAATATGTCGAGCATTAGAACTATACCCAGACAGTGTACTGATAGAAAATAATAAGGATTTATGTAATCTAGAATACCTTTTAGAAAACTGTGATGCGATCTTACCAAGTGATGAGATAGAAAGAATCGATATCGTCGTATATCCTAATCCGTCGAGTAGTTATGTTACGATAGCGTCAGATCAAATTATAGATTATATCGGATGGTATAATTTGGATGGTAGGGAAGTAGATGTTACTAAATCACAAAACGGTACTTATGATATAACTGGACTCGCATCTGGGATATATTATTTAAGAATGGATTTTGGAGACGAGTTTGCCATAAGGAGGTTAGTTAAGTTATAGTAAATATCAATTTTAAGACTTATAAGGAATCAGTCAATATAATAGAACTAGAGATTTCTTACTAGCGTTAGAGATGGGGAAATATGTATGTATATCCTGCAATCTCATAATCTATTAATCAAGATTAACTTGATTTTAGATTTAGAGCGGAGCCTTAATAACTAGAGTCTAAAAGTAAAACGATCTATAAACCTATCTACGTCTTCCCCAGTTTCCACTGGCTCTACGTTTAGCGATCGCTTCCATTTTACGTTTTTGCTTTTCTTTGTTAAACTCTTTTTTCTCCTTCTCCGTCATCGGTTTATCTGTCTGTGGAAAAGGATGATCTTTTACGATCTCAGCTTTGTGGTTGATCAGTTTTTGGATATCTTTTACAAAAGCATTATCCTCTGCCTCAGAGATAGATATCGCTACACCTTCTTTACCTGCACGACCTGATCTTCCGATTCTGTGTACATATGTTTCTGCGACATTAGGAATACTAAAATTGATCACATACTGTAGACTGTCTATGTCGATCCCTCTCGCTGCGATATCTGTTGCTACTAGTAGTTTTATCTTTCCAGATTTAAAGTCCTTTAGAGCGGCTTGTCTCTGGTTCTGAGATTTATTACCATGGATGGCCGCTGCTCTGATATTTTCCTTTTGTAAAAAACGTACTATTTTATCTGCACCATGTTTTGTTCTGGAGAAAAGTAATACTTGTCCATCGATCTTTTCTTTTAAGATATGGATCAGTAAATTTCTTTTATCAGTACGATTAGTGTAGTAGATATATTGCTGGATGGTCTCAGCAGTAGATGATGCAGGTGTGACTTCTATTTTTTGTGGATCTTTTAAGATGTTCCGAGAGAGACTCACGATATTTTCCGGCATAGTAGCAGAGAAAAATAAGGACTGTCTCTGTGCAGGTAGTAACTTTAAAAGTTTTTTAATATCATTAATAAAACCCATGTCTAGCATACGGTCAGCCTCGTCTAGTACAAAAACTTTTATATCATCTAGATTAAAAATCCCCTGGCTGATTAGGTCTAATAATCTACCCGGAGTTGCAACTAAGATATGTACACCATCACGTAATCTTCTTACTTGCTTCATCTGTTTTACTCCACCGAAAATTACAGTATGTTTTAGATTAGTGTACTTACTATAATCCTTAATGCTCTCATCTATCTGTATGGCTAGTTCTCTAGTCGGTGTTACGATA
>CALLXF010000118.1 GCA_938015805.1 uncultured Saprospiraceae bacterium
TAACCTGGATCTAACTCTATTACCATATCTGTATTCTAGTTCTTCTGCGTTTAGATTAGTAGTGGCATGAGTTAGTATTCCTTTAGAAATAAAAAGCTCGTGTCTACTTAATAAGATTTCACCCATCACATTGATTTGATCACCAAAATATCTCATAGGAGGTTCTATACCGATATCATCAAAGCAAATGGATTTTGATCGACTATTAGAACGGCTATATCGATAAATGACATCATACCCATTTCTACTAAATTCCATAGTCACTTCTCTTGCCGGTTTGATAAAGAAAATTTTAGAGATCGGAATGATGGATGAAAACAATTTCATCAAGGATGTTTTTCCGCAGCCGACTGGTCCCGTCAGTAATAATCCTTTGCGACTGGAGATATTATATTTTTTGCAAGCTTTCTTATCGTTTACAACCCAAGAGATAATCTGGTACATCACTTCGTAGTCATGAGGACAGATATAAAAGTGGTTTCCGTAAAGTTGTTTGCCTCGATATTCTAAATAGTTTATCGTTTGAGAAAGATCATAGTGAGGAACACCGTCTTTAAATTCTATGATTTTAGAGAGATTCATTATAGTTTTTTTTAGAGCTAGTATGGAGGTAGTCCATTTTTTGGACTAGATGTTTTTTGTTTAATTCTTCGCTCCTAGAGATCCAGTTTTTTGCAGAAGCTTGCCAATCTATCATCGGAGATTTTCCTCCTATAAGCCATCCATTAGATTCGTAATGATTCCAGAATTTCAGGGCTTCTTTTTTTGTAGATTTCTGCGAAAGAAAAAAATCAATTATTGAATCTTGAGAGCGTTGATTTTTACTTTCGTTTATATTGTTTAGTTTATATGTTTTAGAAGGTATCGATGCTAGTCCATTTTTTGCATTAGCTATCGGTAATGCTAGTCCATTTTTTGAACTAGCTTTTGTTAATACTAGTGCATTTAATGCACTAGTAGAAGAGGTGAAATCTATTAATGAAAAGAGACTTCCTTTAAATGGATTAGTGGAAGCTGAATAAGATAAATATTCCCATTTATCCAACTCTTTTATACACTTACTATAGGTGTTCGGAGATTTGATTTTGGCCAGTTTCATAACCTCACATCGTGCTACTGAAAACGGATTTTTGAACCGGTTTAGGTTCCAATATTTAAACAGTGCAAAGTAGACACTCACATGGCTAGGATTAAGACGATCATCTTCGTAAAGTCTCATGTATAGTCCGTTTATGTGTAAGATGTAATTTACATTTCCCACTTATCCGTTTTGTTTATTCGATTCTAAAATCTTTATGATATCCTGAAGGTCATACAATAATATGTTGCCTACTCGAGTATAGGGTAATGTTCCGTTTATGCGGAGGTTATGAAGTGTCCCAGTGGAAATATTTAGCATCTCACGAACTTCGTAAGACTTGAGATATTTATTTACTCTTTTAGTTTGTGGTCCGTTTATTAGATTTTTAATGTCATCGAGTAATTCTGATTTGAATTCTCGGAGGTCGTCCGTTGTGATAAAAGTGCTAGGCATGATAGGTGAATTTAGATGCGTGAGCTATCTGTTTTGAAAATTGGTAAAATGGAATGATCGTATGCCTTTGCACAGATGTCAGAGACCATTTTACCATTTGATGTTAAATGATTTCTTACTGCAAATCTGAATGAATTGAACGGCATATTTTGGGTACCCATAGGGTAGTACCTAAAAATAAATTAGGAATCAAAAAAGGGATAAAAGAAAAGTATTGTGAGGCATTCTCAACGGAATTAGAAGAGAAATCTCCTTTGTACAAAAAAAGACAGGTTAAGGGTAGTACCCATTTTTAAGACTCGACTTCCGCCTTGATTTGATCAGATAAAGATTTTTGAAGTTTTGTAAGTAATCGGGTTTGATCAATCTTACGTTCTTTAATTTTCTGCCAAGTTTTATAGGTTCCAGTTGCTGAGAACCCGAATACCTGACTTAATACTTCGCTTATTCTTGCAATAGTATCGTCTAATAACCCAGCGGATTTTAAAGCATAGACTAATTCTACCATTTCTGTTTGTGTTCCCTTGTAATTTAGTTTACCGATTACCTTAAGACCATGGGACATCTTATGAGTTGGATCCACTGTTAATAATCTCTGAAGATAATTTGATAGTAAAATTTTTGATTTCATTTTACCGATGGTGTGTCCTTTTTCGCAGGTTGATCTAAAATCCTTATCAGCAAGATTATAATCTGAAGCAATAGAATTTTTTGAAGAAAGTCTAACGAAGTATTGCTCATCAAGATGAGTTTTTCCTAATTCATAATAGTTGCAAAAAGCTTTATTCGTGGCAAAGAACTTATCTATGCGATCTAGTTTATTATTTATAATCTGATCTCTTGCCACTTTGGAAAGGTTACTGCATTCTTGGATGAGATGAGCTCTATGATAAAAGTAATGTTGCTCCTTTAAAAATTTAGGTTTGGAGTATTTAAAGAAAGTGACTTCCTCTTCTATGTCTTTAAAAGGATAGTTGACTATAAAAGCATTTAATTCTTGTATCGCCTTGGAATATACAATGGCCTTATAGTTAAAAGACTTTAACTGATTGTCCTTGGCTGGATAGTTATCAATAGAATGGTGTATGCCAACCCATAACTTGTTTATGTAGTTTTCAAGCATCCGATAGTGGTTTATTAGGGTATTGATCGTTTATAATACAAGGATCACGTTTGATTCTTGATTACACATTTAGGCATAACTTAATTTAAATTAAATCTATTTTAAAGTCAACCTGTGAAAGATAATAGGGGCTTATTTTTTTGATAAATAGCTTACAAACCGATATAAAACAAGGAGCGTCAGTAAAATGACGCTCCTTGTTTTTTTTAACTAGTCTTAGCATTAATAAATATATGGTCAGTAGAAATCTGATTTCTTTTATTGTCTTCTTTTTTCAAGATGACTTCTTTCAGATTACCCATATCCAAGCTAACTTTTTGGTTTAATACTTTAGCATACATCTGAGTAGTTGTGATTTTAGAGTGTCCTAGTATTTTAGAAAGGGTTTCGATCGGTAAGCCGTTCATCAATGCGATAGTCGTTGCAAAGGTATGTCTGGCTACATGGAAAGTGAGAATAGACTTTATGTTTGCTAAGCTTGCTAGTTCTTTCAGGTAAGCGTTAAGTCTTTGATTAGATATTTTAGGGAAAACGGTGCCAGCATAAACGGATCTAGGATCATTTTTATATTTAGCTATAATGATTTCTGCTTTAGGAAGTAAAGGAATTCTTACAGCCTTTAAAGTTTTTCTTCTTTCTGTATGTATCCATTTATTACCATCGATGCCCTGGACAATATGCTTTGGGGTGAGCTCCATTGTATCGATATAGACTAATCCGGTGTAACAAGAAAATATAAATAGATCTCTTATATACTCTAATCTATTATTTAGATGAGATAAAGCTTCTAATGATTCTAGCTCTTCAGAGGAGAGATATTTGCGAGTGCTCGGAATAAAGTTGCATTTGTACTTTGCAAATGGATCTTTTTCTAACCATTCCATTTTTACAGCAAGGCTCACTACTTTTCTTACTCTCTGTATATGTTTCATGATGGTATTATTGCCTGGTGGCTTCTGATGATCAGTCGGTTTATATTTTCTGAGGAATAGCTCGAATCTAGTGATGAAACTAAAAGTGAGTTTTGATAAGTAAACATCATCTGCTTTTATGATCTTTTTTAAGAACCTTTTTAAATGAGCTAAACATGTTTTATAATGACGAGCCGTCCCTGGAGCAAGCGTGCTAGACACTTCTAGATTGTGATATTCAAATGCTGTTAATAATGTTAGTTCGGAGGTATCTTGATTTAGGTAACGGGCTTTTATAGTTAAAGGAGAAATAATATTTCTATTATATTTTAATTCTTCATAAGCTATTAGAATTTTTCCTTTGACGTCGATTATGTGATTATTAAGTTTACGAGCATTGATCGAGGTTCCTTTTATTTTAGAAGACCTTTTATCCCATTGAGATATAACGACTGATCGGTTAATTGAAAATTCGGTTCGTTTGGAATTAAAAGTAATTCTAGCAAATAGGTTAGCAATAGTTGGGTTTTTCCTTGTGGTTCTGGCCACAATGGCAATTGAAAAGGTTGCTTGTTTCATAAGACTTTGAAATTTGGTTGAAAAATACTCCCGGGCATAACCGAAAGTGAACAATTTTCGAAGTCATTTAACACCAAAATAGTACAAACTATTTAATTGATAATCAGTGGTTTAACCCTAATATCGGGAGTAAAAATGAAAATAGAGAATTTACTCCCGATTTACTCCCGCTCAACATGCATTTAGATGAAAATAATGAAATCCCTAAAAACATAAAAGCCTGTAAATCAGACGATTTACAGGCTTTTAATATTGGATGAAAGCATCCTGGTGATCCCGTCAGGATTCGAACCTGAGGCCTGCTCATTAGAAGTGAGCTGCTCTATCCAGCTGAGCTACGGGACCGTTTTAAGCGACCGCAAATTTACGAGATTTCTGCAAATAATCAATTTTATCTTTCTTTTTTACTAGGATATTATCTTTTCTACATTTCCACAAAGCATAAACTTTAACATTTTATATATTAAAAAATTTAATAATATATAAGACATATTAAGATATTTCATATATTTGTGAGTGAGAAAGCATTCTTTGGATTGTTATTCTCATCCCACCCATACAGTAAAAACGAATTGTCAGCATAACTGCTGATGCATTACGATTTTTATTAACCTATAAGGTCAAATGAGAAAATTTACACCGTGTTCATTGAGCATGTCTAGTCTATGTATACTAGATATCTGCAAATCTGTTTTAATGGGATTATTACTTATCTCCATCGGAGTTAATGGGTTATCCGCACAATGCAGTAGTCCGTCAGGTACTATTTCTGGAAATGTTTATCTAGAAGAAAATAATGATGGCATCTTTAATAATTCAGAAAACGGTATAGGAGGTACATTGGTATTAGCCTACGACCAAAATAATATTCTTTCTGGACAATCAACAACCGATTCTGACGGCTATTACCAAATAGCAAATCTATCGGACAATCAAAAATATAGAATTGAATTTACCACTAACGGTGCTTTTGTAGATGCATACTTCAATGGGAATAATGGCAGTCACATACAGTTTGCAACTAGTCCGTCTTGTGATAATAATTATGCTCAATTAAACCCTTCTGGAACTTGTAGTACAAATCCAGAGCTAGTTTTGGCATGTTTTGTACAAGGTAATCTTGGAACTTTTAATGACTTACCTACCATTGTAGGAGTCGAACACGATTTTAATAACTCTAGTGCGACTAGAAAAATAGCCTCCAAAGAGGAGACTGGCTCTGTTTGGGGAATAGATTATTCTCTAAGTAAAGGATTAGTTTATAGTGCTGCTTTCGTAAAACAATATGCAGTTCTAACAGCATCTGGTCCTGGAGCTATATTTCAGACCTCTATTAAAGGATCTCCTAGTACATCTTTATTTACTGATGTTTCTAATCTAGGAGTAGATGTAGGAACACTTAGTATTGCTGATGTTGATAATTGTGACTATGGAACACAAGTGGGTAGGGTAGGACTAGGTGGACTGGCTTTATCGATTGATGAGAAATGGTTATACACAGTCAATTTAAATAACAATTCACTCGTAAAGATTTCTACCGGAAATCCGATAGCAGGGACAACTTCAGAATTTCAGATTCCTGATCCCGGTTGTTCAGATGGTGACTATCGAGCCTTTGCGATAAATAATAATGAAGGTACATTATATATAGGAGTTACATGTACTGCAGAAACTTCTAAAAACGCTAACAATTCTTCAGCTCATGTTTATAGTTTTGATCCTATTGCTGAGAGTTTTGATTTAGTATTTAGTACCTCTAGTGTAAAGGGTTTCTGGTATGATTACCCAGCTGAAAGTACAGAAACGATGCATTGGTTTACAGATATCGATTTCTCTGACGAAGGTCTTATGCTGTTGTCTTTTTCTGATAGACTGGGACATAGATATTGTAATGGAGGTAATGGACGTTTGGATCAGCAGTATCCTGATTTATTAGCAGCTTGGAATAATAATGGAACTTGGACTTTAGAGTCCAATGGTCAAGCAGGAATATATTCAGGTTCAGGTGTAGGAAATAATCAAGGACCCAATGGTGGAGAATTTTTTGGTCATGAATACTGGCCTTCAGGTCCGGCATATCATCCAGAAACTGCTCTAGGGAGTATTTATGCTTTGCCAGGTTCAGGAGAGGTTATTAGTGCCACCTATGACCCTTCGTTTAGCTCGTACTCCGGAGGTTTACACCGTTACAGTACGTCTAATGGAAGGAAAAATTCTTTTATCGAATTATATAATAATGAGTACAACGCATACTTGGGTAAGGCTACTGGCTTTGGTGATATTACATCTATTTGTCCTGCTCAGGATATAGAGATTGGTAATTTTGTTTGGATAGATGAGAATGGTAACGGTGTACAAGATGCGGGGGAATTGCCAGTTGATGGATTGACGCTTACCCTATTAGATGCTAATTGTAATATAGTAGGAACTACGATCACAGATAGTAATGGTAATTATATTTTTAATAGCTCTAATGTTGATCTAAATAATGATGGAGTTTATGATAATATAAATGCTGAGGATACGTATTACGTAGAAATAGATAATTCTATATTAGATGCTAATTCAGGATATTACATTATTAATGATAAGTCATTTACGACATGTAGTACAGATCTAGGAATGGGTACTAATGCGGAAAATAATGATTCCGATGCTAGTCCTTTTTCTAATGGTTGTGCTGCTGTAAATGGTTCACAAGGGATCACTATAAATGGTGATTTAAATTCTGGAGGAAATCATTACTTTGATATCGGTATTTGCCCAGTGCAAGATATGCAAGTAGATCTAGCTTTGAAAAAAGAACTTGATTCCGATGAGTTGGTAAGATTTAATGAACCTTCTACTTTTAAAATAACCATAATAAATCAAGGGCAAATCGATGTTGCTCAAGCAAATATAGTAGATCATATTCCAGCAGGTTTTGATTTTGATGCGGCAACTAATCCTAATTGGACAATAAATGGATCTATTGCAGAAACTTCGATTTATAATATTGCAGCGGGACAATCAGTAGAAGTTTTTATTACGCTTACCGCGAATGGAAATATTTCTGATCTAGTAAATATTGCAGAAATAAGTGCCATTTACGATCAAGATGGAAATAGTCTAGATGACAAGGATTCAGTTGCAGATATGGATCCTACAAATGATAACGGAGGAGAAGTGGATGGTCCTATGGATAATAAGGTAGACGATGACGGAACTTTGGATGAGGATGATCATGATCCTGCCATGGTATATATTTTTGATTTAGCTTTGAGAAAAACAGTAGTAGATCCTGGCCTAGTTTACTTGCCAGGAGACAACGTTAGATATGCTATCACTATCTTTAATCAAGGAAACATAGATGCAGAAAATGTAATTGTAACTGATTACTTGCCAGATGCACTTCCTTTTGATGCATCTTTAAATAATGGCTGGACTTTAAATACTGACGGAACAGTTAGTTATATAGTACCGCAGAATATCTTAGCAGGACAATCGATAACACTAGATTACTTTGCAGAAATTCCGGATAATGCTGCACAGGAAGAAATTGT
Source organism: uncultured Saprospiraceae bacterium (assembly GCA_938015805.1). GTDB lineage: Bacteria > Bacteroidota > Bacteroidia > Chitinophagales > Saprospiraceae > JAHDHU01. Next base: position 7,690 of record CALLXF010000118.1, read on the forward strand.
AAATATTGCGGAAATTAGTCAAGCGGAACCAGTAGGACATACCGGTGTTTTGGACTATGATTCTACAGCAGATAATGACTCACAAAATGATCTAGGAGGTGTACCTTCTAGTGCGACAGATAACGAAATTAATGATCACGGAATTGTGGATGAAGATGATTCTGATCCAGCTGTGATTCGTCTAGAGATTTTTGATCTCGCCTTAATAAAAACTACGGAGACCAAAGGATTTAGTGCGGGAGAAATCGTGAATTATGACATTACGATATTTAATCAGGGAACGATACCTGCAAATAATATAGAAATTATAGACTACCTACCACCTTTTACAACTTTGGTAGATCCTTCTTGGACTGTAGAAAGTACAGCTCCTAATGCTGTTGTTTCTAAAATGATAAATATTCCAGGGGGACTTGCTCCGGGAGACTCATACGTAGCTACGATAAGTTTACAAATAGGTGGAAATGTTTCTGCAGGACCGTTGTTAAATAGAGCAGAAATCAAATATGCAGAAAATGATAGTAATGTCGATTATTCTAATTTAGATATAGACAGTCATCCAGATAGCGATCCACTAAATGATGTGGGTGGTATTCCTAATGCACCATCATCCGATAACATCGTAAATGCACCTCCTAGTGTTGATGAAGATGATGCGGATCCTGAATTGGTTTTTGTGATATCTAGTGAAATTGCCACTTCCTGTAACTGCTTAGAAAATGCAACACTAGGAATGCCAGGTCAGTTTCAAGATGAAATTTTAGTAACAGGTCCGTCTGGACAATCATGGTATATACAAAATGTAATTGGACTGACGGATTACACCACTTTAAGTAATACGGTTCCTAATAATACCATCGGAGCGGCTGGATTTATTCTCGAAGAAATATCAGTTCTAGGAAATGGTATGAGTATTTATTATATGGCAGGCTTACATGCTGATGGAGATGGGTATACGATACAGTTAACAAACGGAAGAGGTAATTTTCAAAACTTAACTAATCCAGGATGTAGCTATACGACTCCGGTTATTTCAGGTGCTATAGCCGTATGTGAGCAGGCAACAGAAACATATACCGCACCGACTATTCCAGGTGCTACTTACAGTTGGACACTAAACGGGAATCCCGCAGGTAATGCTCAGGAAACTACAGTGACTTTCGGAACAACAGGTACAGAAACTTTGACTCTAGAAATAACATTGGCAGGAAACTGTTACACACCTGCTATTATGGAAATAGAGGTAGGAATTGTAAACGCATCTATTGCCTGTAAGGGAAGTATTAATATTTCTTTAGATGGCGATTGTCAAGTCACGATTACTCCAGAAATGTTAGCTGCATCTCCACTAATGGTAGGAGGAGCTTACGGAGTGATGCTGATGGATGGTGATGGAAACATCTTTCCTTCAGATGTGGTAAATGAATCTCATGTAGGAATGACACTCATGGCCAAGCTGGTAGAAGGTTGTTCAGGAAATTCTTGTTGGTCCTCTATTACAGTAGAAGATAAATTAAAGCCAGAGATATTCTGCCAGGATATTACCATTTCATGTTTTGATATGTTGTCTTATCCTGGACCTCTTGCAACTGATAATTGTGATGGATTAGTAGATGTTATTATAATTGGAGAGCAAGTAACGCCTTTCGTATGCGATGAGGATTACGTAAAAGAAGTAACTCGACAGTATAAAGCAATTGATAAATGGGGTAACGAGTCTGATACATGTCATCAGACGATCCTGGTGGAACGTATCGATATAGATATGGTTGATTTTCCTGTAAGTCTAATGATGAGTACATCTAATCCACTCACATGTGGATCAGTAGAGTTTGATGATCACGGCAGACCAGATCCTGCATTATATGGAGTCCCTACTATAGGAGGAATCCCAGTGTTTCCTGATCATTATTTTTATTGCAATACAACAGCAGGTTTTTCTGACTTAGTAGTAAATGCCGGAGATTGTGTAACAAAAATAATTCGTTCTTGGACTATCGTAGACTGGAGTTGTTCAGGAAATAATATACGTACTGAGGATCAGATAATAGAAATTGTAGATAATACGGATCCAGTAATCATGCCGATCGATGACCAGTCTGTTTCTACTTCTGGTTTAGATTGTACAGCGGATGTTACTTTAGTACGACCTACGGTTATGGAAGAGTGTACTCCAGAAAATGTAAATATTACGGTATCTTATCCAGGTGGATTTATTGATAATTTTATGGGTGGAACTATCAGTTTACCCGCGGGTAATCATACCATTGAGTATATCGCATATGATGGATGTCTAAATTCTGCAAGTACTACTATTAATGTGGAGGTACAGGATAACTCAGCTCCTACTGCTATATGTTTACAAAACACAGTAATAGGATTAAACGAGACTGGGACTGCAGAAATATTCGCTCAGGTTTTTGATAATGGATCTTATGACGATTGTCATTTAGACCAGATGCTTGTGCGTAGAATGTTAGATCCGACTACCTGTGGAAATTCTGGTGGTTTTGAACAATCTGTAACTTTCTGCTGCGAAGACGTAGGTAATACCGTTCAGGTAATTTTTAGAGTCTACGACCTTGAAGGTAATTTTAATGACTGTATGGTCAATGTGGAAGTACAAGATAAATTTGCACCACTGATTTCTTGTCCAGCAAATGTTGAGATCGATTGTGGAGATTCTTATGATCTAAGTGATTTATCTAATTTTGGAATGGCTACGGCCACAGATGCATGTCAGGTAAATATTACTTCGACTGCAGTCGAAAATATAGACCAGTGTGGAGTAGGTAGTATAACGAGAACTTTTATAGCCTCTGATGCAAATGGATCTACTTCATGTACACAAGTAATTAGTATAACAAATCCTTCTCCTTTTGATGGAATGATAGACTGGCCAGAGGATTTCTATACTTCAGCGACTTGTGGAGAGGAGGGGTTTGATCCTAGTACATTGCCGACTGGTTTTGATGTTCCAGTGTATACAGAGGATGCTTGTGATTTAGTAACTGCTACTTTTGAGGATCTAGTATTTTTAGTAGACCCTGCAAATAATGCTTGTTTTAAAATAGTAAGAACATGGACCGTATTAGACTGGTGTCAATATGATAATTCTGGTAACGGTATATGGACATGGCAGCAGACTATTGTAGTAAGTAATACGGTAGCACCGACCATAGATGATGGTTGTGAGATGGTAGAGGTTTGTACTTTTGATCCTAATTGTGAAAACGGATTTGTAGAATTAGTATTTACTGTCTCAGATGATTGTACACCTGGAGACATGCTTTCATGGAATTACGTTATCGATTTAAATAATGATGGAACGCCCGATATTTTTGATAATGGTTCGGGAGCCACTATAGATTTATCCACAGAGTATGATTTAGGAATGCATAGCGTATTACTTACAGTAGAAGATCAGTGTGGTAATAAAACAAGTTGTACTAAATTGTTTAATATCATAAATTGTAAACCTCCGACTGCCTATTGTATTAATGGTATTTCAGCAGCATTGATCCCTTGGGATTTAGACGGTGATGGTATACCGGATACGGAGAAAGTGGAAGTTTGCGTAGATGCAATCGATAATGGCAGTTATCACTCTTGTGGCTATGCCGTGGACTTGAGTTTTAGTGCTGATGTAAATGATGACTGTATCGTTTTTGAGTGCGATGATATCGGTCCTAATCTAGTACAACTTTGGGTGACAGATATAAATGGTAATACGTCGTTTTGCGAGACTACCATAGACATACAGGATAATAATGATTCTGATATTTGTAATCAGTTAGATTTAGCATTGATCAAAACAATAAATGATTACGATGTTGATAATCAACAGGCTACTTTCGATATAATGGTATGTAATCAAGGTAATAATAATGTCTTGGAGGTTGGGGTAAATGACTATATACCCTCTGGATTTACACTAAATGATACCGATTGGAATAGTATAAATGCATCTCTTGCCACTATAGCATTGACAGCGGGTGATGGAGTTATTCCTAGTGGTGGAATTATACCAGATGCTTGTGTTACTGTAGAAATTACATTAGATGTAATTACTGGGATGCCTTTAGATAATTATAAAAACTACGCTGAGATTAATAGTGCTTTAGATACAGAAGGGGTGACAGCAGACGATGATGTGGATAGTAATCCTAATAGTAATACAGCGGCAGAAAACGAGGTGATGCCTGGTGATCCTGATGATAATAATTTGGATGGTTTAGGCCCTGACTTTGGAGAAGATGAGGATGATCATGATCCTGCAACCATTCCTATTTTTGATTTAGCTTTGATTAAAACAACACTAACGCCATCGCCTTATACCTTTGGTTCTGTAGTAACTTTTAATTTGGAAATAACTAACCAAGGAAACCAAATTGCAAATAATATAGAACTTACGGACTATGTTCCATGCGGACTCGACTTTGAACAAGCAAATAATCCTGGATGGACTTATGATGTAGCTACTAGAGAAGCTAAAATGACAGTAGTTGCTTCTCTACTTCCTGGCAGTACTAATAATATAACGATAGCTTTAACGGTATCAGATATTGATGATAACTGTACCGGAGAAAACTATGTAAACTTTGGTGAAATTTCTTCCTTCACAGATGATAACGGTACGCCTCAGTTAGACTGGGATAGTACTCCTGATGATGATATAGATAATGACGGAAATGTTGAGGATGATGTAAATGATAATACTAACGGTGATGAAGATGATCATGATCCAGCTGAGATCTGTCCTGAAATTACAGGTCCATCAGTGACGACTTATTGCTCTGATCAGATTGTTACTTTAGTAGCGTCTCCGTCAGGAGGCTCATGGTCTGGACAAGGTATCATAAATGCAATGACGGGTGAATTTGATCCTTCATTAGTAATGGGTGGATCCTCTACAATTACCTACACGATTACAGATGATACTTGTGAAGGCTCTTTTGTAATTAATGTTATCGAAGCCTTAGACCTTGAACTAACAACACCAGATCCTGTATGTAATACTAATGCAGGTGGTATGAATACGATTATAGATTTCAATGGATTGACTAATATCGGAGGAGGATCCTGGGTAGATACTGATAATACAGGAGTAGACTTATCTGACCTCGGATCTGTTGACTTTAATGGTACAGCAGTAGGTATGTATACTTTTACTTATACTACTAATTCGGCAACAGCCCCTTGTGAGGAAGTAATGATGAGTATTGAAATAGAAGTAATGGATTGTGTTTGTTTCTGTTTTGCTTCCGCGAATGCACCGATGTGCCCGGGAGATGATATACTACTTATGGAAGATGGAAACGGGGCAACCTCTTGGTCATGGACAGGCCCTAATGGATTTAGCTCTACAGAGCAAAACCCGACAGTTACTAACACTACTATAGATAGCGAAGGTGATTACACAGTAGTAGTTACTTGCGACAATGGACTGATGGAAACATGTATTGTAAATGTAATGTTTATGGATACTACTGCTCCTGATCTTATAAATTGTCCAGCTGATACTACGATTTCTTGTAGTATGATTCCAGCCGATTTAGGAGATTTAGGAATTGCTAACGGTATCGATAATTGTGATGGAAATTTACCAGCTGTAGAGTTAGTAACTATGGATATTAATTCTTGTAATACTGGAGTAATTGTTAGAACATTTGTAGCAACAGATGCGGCAGGTAATTCATCCCAATGTTCACAAGTGATCACTGTTACTAATACAGGCGAGCTATTGACTATTGATGACATTCTATTCGAGCCAGATACTATATTTACAGAAAGTTGTAATTCTATATCGCCTGATAGCATCGGAGGATTCCCTGTGATAAATGGTGGTGACATGGCTTGTTATAATTTATCTATTGATTTTATGGATGATCCTGTACTCGTATTACCGACATGTATGGATACTACGATAAGAACATATACAGTAATAGATTCGTGTCAGATAAATGGTGACGGAATGACAGGAATATTTACGTTTGATCAGGTAATTATAGTATCTGATATTACAGCTCCTATCTTGACAGTACCAGATTCTATAAATGTAGATTGTGATTCATCATTTGTAAACATTATAGATCTAGTTGCTACAGTTTTTGATGAGTGTGATGTTGATTTAACGGTTACTAATACGGCACCCGTTGGTGATGGAATGTTAGATGCTAGTGGAGATTATCCTCCGGGAGTAACTACCGTTACTTTTACCGCCACTGATTTTTGTGGTAATTCTACAATCGCTACCACAGTTGTTAATGTGATAGATACAATTGCACCATTCTTTAAATGTAATAAACCGGTATTAGAAATTACAGATGATGGAACAGTCGATTTTATTATAGGGGATGAAAACGTAGAAAACCTCGAAGATAATTGCTCGGACTCGTTAAATATTACTTGTTTCTTTGTTGATAGTCTTAATGCGACCATGGGAAATCCATTAGATACATTAATAACATATGATTGTGATAGTTTAGGAATTAATCAATACTATATTATGTGTGTCGATGAGGCAGGGAACTTTGCGGTATGTGTTGCAGATGTAGAGATTCAGGATAACATAGGGATATGCGACAGTACAGTGGTAAATATAAATGGTAATATCCTTACACCAGACTTACAACCCGTAGAAAAAGTATCTGTCTATTTAGAAGAAGCAGGTCAGAGTGCTTATATGACAGATAATGATGGGACTTACGCTTTCCCTGCTATGCCCATGGGAGGAGCATATGATATTATTCCTTCTCGGAACGATGATCATGATAATGGTGTAAGCACATTGGATTTAATACTGATTCAGAAACATCTTTTGGAATCAAGATTGTTAGAAAATCCATATCAGCTTATTGCAGCAGATATAAATAATTCTGGAAATGTTTCTAGTATTGACCTTATCCAGTTACGTAAATTGATCCTAGGTGTATACGAGGAGTTACCGGATAATACCTCTTGGAGAATGGTGGATGCAGCTTATGAGTTTGCAAATCCATTAGATCCATGGGCGGAAACATTCCCTGAAGAGTATGAGATTTCTAATCTTAATTCACATATGGATATTGATTTTGTAGGTGTTAAAGTAGGAGATATTAATGGGAGTGTTACGGCTAATGTAAATTCTAAAACTACTGAAAATCGTAATGTAAATTCTGTCAGAGCTTTCTACACGGATCAGTTTGTGACTGCAGGGCAATATGTATCTGTGGATATAGTCATAGATGACCGAGTTAATTTGGCTGGTTTCCAGGCAGGAATTAAGCATAAAGGATTAGTACTAGAAAGCGTGACTTCTGATATTTTTGATTTAACCATTGCAAATATTCATCACATAGATGAGAATTCATCCGCTATTAGTTGGAATGCTAAGCATGATCTAGTCCATCTACAGAATGGAACTATGTTTACAATGAACTTTATAGCTGATCGCGATATTAGACTTGGAAATAGTTTATCGATAGATAATAATATTTTAAAAACGGAGATTTATTTTGAGCATATTCTGGAGGTGGCTGATCTTATTTTACTTTCAAAAACTTCGTCGGGTATGACTGTCCGTCAAAATGTTCCTAATCCTTGGAATAGTGAGACTACGATAGAAGTTCTGGTCGAAAATCCAGGAACGGGCGAGCTCATTATTCAGGACCTCATGGGACGTACTGTTTATGAGCAAGACTTAAGATTTTTGGCTGGGGTTAATATTATTACATTAGATAAACAAAAGTTCAAAGGAAAAGGATTATTTGTATATACAGTTATAAGTGGAGATAGCCAATATAGTATGCAAATGATTAAACTATAAAGAATTTAAATCATGAAAGGGCAAAGAAATAAAGTTTGCCCTTTCATGAAAAACATATATTTATTTATTTAATATTAAAAATTTATTATTAATTTTACTATGTCCCCTGAGGACACAGTAAGAAAATGTATAATTAAAAGACTTACACACCCTATCTTTTGAATATACATGTTACCCCTTAATGATACGCAATTCTGCTTTGTCCATTTAAAAATAGACAAAACTAAAGTCGAACCTACCTGCAGAATACTGAGTGATTTATAACCTAATTGAATCATTAAAAACGGTATTTAAAAAACGAATTTTT